>NZ_LMHQ01000009.1:0-98771 GCF_001428225.1 Acidovorax sp. Root70 | reverse complement strand
CTATAGCGTCGTCATTGGCATGGCCCGGTAGAGCCAAGGGCCGATTTTCGGCATCAATCAAGCGATTTCAAATCAGTGACGGCTCTTGGGAGACGATGGTCACCGTCGGCTCAGGGCCCAAAGCGGAAATTTGATGCGTTCAAAACAGCAATGCCAGCGATCAATGAGGCGCAGAATTAGTACGCTGGTACTGCGCTGAAAGCCAGAACACAAGCTGACATCTCTGCCATTGACTGACTTGCGCATGCCCATTGCCGCCGCCAGATTGCAGCGACGAGAAGGCCTAAGGCGATGAAAAAAGCCACAAAAAACAACAGGGGCCCAACATCGAGAATCATGCCATTCAGAAAATGCTGGATGCCATCCAAAGATGGAGGGAGTTTGGGGGTTGCGAGCAGCGTTGATGACCAAGGCAGGAGAAGCAAACCCGCGCATAGCAGCACGGTGCTGACCCTGATCCGGAGTTGTGGTTTCATTCTTGTCATCCAAGGCTGCTTCTGGCCGCAAGTAGTCAGGAAATTTTGGACAAGAGAGGCGGTCGCACACTGTGCAAAAAGCGAGCTTCACTGGCGCCGTATGCCTTGAAGTTCTCCCGTGCTTGCTTCAAGCTGACCTTGCCATTCGGGCCACCGCGAACCACCGTCGCATCATCATCGCCCTGTCCGTCATCTTCCCAAAAGCACACTGGACAGATTTCAAAGCCCCCTCGCGCTTCAAGAGTGAGGTGCTGGCAGCAAGGGCAAGAGAAGCGCGTTTGGTCGTAGGGCATAAGGTAGATTGTTACGTAACATCCTACGATTCAGGCAAGGTCCGCTCATGGCCGCTCACTGCCACACTGGCTGCGGTCCGGGGCGGGTGTAACCCCACACCCGCACGACGCCATCTTCTGTCGAGTAGGGGATGCTATGACGCCGGAGAATTCCAAGAAGCCAATCCGTAGAGGTGGCTTGCAGCTCCATCCACTCCAGGTCTGCGACCGGGTGGACGTGGTAATAAAACTCCCCATCCCAATCGGTGCAGAAATCAGGTGGTGCAAACACGCTGCGAGCTCTAAATTGGGGATGCTGCTCGGCAGGCGCCGTGAGCATCTCGGCTCGAAGTTCCGCCCACTTCGTGTGATTAAGAACGGGGTGTAACTCGCCACGGCTAACCATCCCAGCCAAACGATTCATTTCAGACTCGCTCGGTCGAGGCATTGTCTTTGGACCCCATCCAAATTTGTGCTCAATGGTCATGGTGTATCCAATGTCCGGTTGTGGCCGAATACAGAAGTCAGGCCCCGGAGCATAGTCGCGCCACGCAAGGTGGTGGTTAACTCAACGCCCTTCAACCCCTCCTGCATCGGGCAGACCAGCCGCCGGCGGTGGCGTGGCTGGCCGTTGAGCGGCGGCTTCGGAGCCGCGGACCTCGGCCTGCGCCTTGTCGTGCTGTGCGCGGATACGGGCCTGGACTAGGCCGTGAAAGCGCAGCAGGCGGGCCACGTGGTCGGCGGCGCAGCGGGGCAGGGGGGCGCGGATGTCGCTTTGGCGCTGGGTGTAGCTGAACTCGACCACAGCGGGGCCTTCGCGGGCCTCGTCCACGTCGATCTGGTAGGCGCTGTGGGCGTTGTCTTCGTCATCGCCCGGTGCATCGTCGCCGTTGCGCCAGCTGTATTTGAGTACGCGGCCCCACGGCACGCCGTTGTGCATGCAGGGCTGGCGGGCTCCCACCCACACCTCGTCCTCCCAGTAGCCGTTGCGGTCACTGTCCCACCAGTCGTTGTACTGCTCGGCGAACACCGGCAGGCTGGTGAAAGCCTCGATGTGCTCTGCCGTCAATGTGGCCTGCAGGCGCTGGTAGAGCGGGTAGCGGGCGCGGTGCTGGCCCACGGCCTTGCGCACGTAGTCCAGCACGCCGCGCCAGGCGTGTTCGCAGGCCTTCCAGGCTTCGGGGGCGCTGCCGGCGTCTGGCGGGGGCGCCAGCACTTGCCAGGGGCCGGGTTCCCCTTGTGTGTAGCGACGGTACAGCAGCGTGCGCTGCGCTGCGGTGGGCACCGCGCTGCGCCACACCTTGGTCGCCAGCCGCTCCAGCCAGTTGCGGGGCGCAGGCACCTGCTCCACCGACAGGTAAAAGTCCCAGGCCTTCCACACGGTGATGAACACGTTGTCGTCGCGCGCGTCGCCTTCTTCGTCCACATGCCGCTGGCAGAGTGAAAAATCGGTCTGCTGGAACCAGCCGGAGGCCTTGTGCTCCTTGTGCGCGATCACCGGCGTGTGCACCACGGCCCGAATGTTCTCGATGCTGATGGCGTTGTCGGCGCACAGGTCGTGGGCCATGGGCTGGTCGGCGTCGATGCCTGCGCTGGTGCGCACCGCGCTATGGCCCGCACGCACGGCGGCCAGCACCTGGTTGCGATTGAGCATGGCGGCCAGGCCGCCTTCGCCCGCATCCACGCCGTCGTAGAACTCGGGTGGGAATACGGCGCCCACGATCTCGGAGGAGAACTCGGCAAGGTGCGGCACGTTGCGCACCTCGTCCAGCAAGAGCTCCACCTGCTCGGGCCCTTTGATGTGCAGGTGGTATTCGTCGGTGAACAGCGCCACATGCGCCTGCAATCCGCCCTGTACCCGCAGCTCGCCGTGGTTGTGGTGGCCCCACAGCAGTTCGTCCACGCGCAGCGTGCCCTGTACGCACACCAGCTGCCCGCCCACCACAGCGTTGCGCAGGTGGGCGTTGCCGGCGACGACGAGGTGCGTGGTGCCGTCGGTATCGGCACTGGTCAAGGCGCCGTCGATGCGCAGGTCTCCGTCCACCAGGATCAGAAAGGGCGCACTGGGCAGGGAGTCGGCGCCAAAGCCATCCGCAAGGTCTTGCAACCATGAGCGCAATGGGCTGCCCGGGGCCAGGGGCGCGTCGAGGTGCAGTGCGGGCCATTGCACATCGCCCGTGACCCACAGCGCGGTTTCATTGGCCAGCGCCGCAGGGTCTTGCGCCAGGCGCTCGGCCATCCAGCCGGCAGGAGGGAGGCGGTGGGCCACATCGGCCAGCGGGCAAAGTCGGGCAGTGGGCATGGAGCGGGGCGCAGAAGGGACTGGACCGGCGGGCATCGTACACCGCGCTCAGCAACGATCCGGCTTTGCGCGGACAATGATGTGTCATCTTATTAATTCACCGCCATGACGCAGAACCCTCCCGTTTTTGAAGTCCTCCCCCGCGACCTCTCGGCCTACCGCCAGGGCAATGTGGGCATCGACTATGTGCACCGCTTCGAGTCGGGCAAGCCCGGGCCGCACGTGCTCATCAATGCCCTCACGCATGGCAACGAGATCTGCGGCATGGTGGCCGCCACGCACCTGCTGGACACGGGCGTACGTCCCCTCATCGGCACGCTGACCATCAGCTTTGCCAATGTGGCCGCGTACGAGTCGTTCGACCAGAGCCGCCCGTTCGAGAGCCGCCAGCTGGTGCACAACCTCAACCGCATCTGGTCGGCGGCTGAGCTGGACGGCACCGCCGACAGCCCCGAACTGCAGCGTGCCCGCGTCCTGCGACCGGTGGTGGCTGCGGCCGATCACATCCTGGACATCCACTCCACCAGCCAGGACGTGCAGCCGTTCTGGGTGTATCCCTCCTATCCGCGCAATGCCGAAGTGGCGCTGGCCATCGGCCGCCCGCCGGTGCACTTGGTGATGCCCAGCGGCCTGGGGTCGGGCACGCCGCTCATCCAGCATGGCCGCCACGGGCAGACAGAGGGTGATGGCGTGGCGCTGGTGGTGGAGTGTGGGCAGCATTTCCGCCAGTCAGCGGCCGATATGGCCACGATGGTGGCGCTGGACTTTCTGGCGCATTTTGGCCTGATCGTGCCGGTGTCCGACCGGCCCGCACCGGCAGAGCAACGCCGCTACGAGCTGCTGGAGACCTGCATGGTGCGCACGGCGGACTTCCGTTTCACGCGGCCGGTACAAGGGTTTGAAGTGTTTGCCAAGGGTGACCTCATCGCCACCGATGGCCCGCACGAGATCCGTGCGCTGTGCGATGACTGCACCATCCTCATGCCCACCCGCGAGCCCATCGTGGGCCGCGAGGCGGTGTACCTCACGCGGCCTATCTGAGAACGTGTTGGCGATCGATCCCCTGCGAGATCGCCAACATGTTCTGAGATGCTGAAGAGGGGGCGGCCTGGTGGCCGGCCCTAGAACGACGAGCCGGGCTGCTCCAAAAACGCCACTTCTTCGGGCGTCGAGGTGCGGCCGAGCACCGCGTTGCGGTGCGGGTAGCGGCCGAACCGGGCAATGATGTCGCGGTGCAGCACCTCGAACTTCAGGTTGCTCTCCAGCCCCGGCTGGTCAAACAGCACCATGGCCTGTTCGTGGATCACGGGCGATTCGCTGTGCATGTAAGGCATGTAGGCAAATGCGCGCTGGACAGGTGGCAATGCGCGGTCGTTTTGCCCGGCCACCAGCTCCTGCGCCAGCGCCAGGGCCAACGCGTCCTGCGCAAACGCCAATGGCGAGCCGCGGTGCAGATTGCGCGAGAACTGGTCCAGCACAATGATCTCGGCCAGCCGCCCGGCGGGGGACGCGCGCCATGCCGAAAGTTCGCACCGCTGCGCCGCCTGCCATGCGGGCGCGAAACGTTCGCGGATTTGCGCATCCACTGCATCGTCCCGCGCAAAGTGTTGCTGGGGGGTGAGCTGCTCAAACCAGAAATGAAGAACGTCTTCGAGTTGCATGGACGGGAATATTGAATGAAATGGGGCGGAAGCGCTTGATCATAAAGCGCTAATAGCTATCAAAATAATAGTGAAAATCAGCCGTGCAGCTGGATCTTGCCTTCCCGCACATACTGGTTGAACTGGTCCTTGGGCAGGGCGGCCGAGCCGGCCGCGTCGTTGTCGGCCGTCCAGCTGAGGGTGGCGCTGTCCTTGGCTTGCGTGACTTCGACCGGGCCTTTGGGAATCGTGAGCGGTGCGCCGTCACCGGGGCGATACGTCACAAGGCCCTGTATGGTGGCGTGCTGAGGGGCGGGTGAGGACATGGGGGGCTCCTTGGCGTGGTTGCGTTCCAGACTCCCATTACAGACCGTCCCCGCGTGGCTGCTTGTCAGACCACACCGCACGCCCGCGCGCGGATTGAACCCATCTTGCCCTGCTGGCTGGTGGAGGTGACCGCCGCATCAAGGCGGCACCACCGCCTGAGTGCGCTCCTGGCGCACCAGGTACAGGCCGCTGCCAATGATGATGGCGCCGCCCAGCAGCGTGCTGTAGCCGGGCACTGTCTGCCACAGCACCCAGTCCAGCCCCATGCCCCAGGCCAGGGCCGTGTACTCAAACGGGGCCACCACCGAGGCCTGCCCGTGGCGAAACGCCTCGGTGATGGCCAGCTGCCCCGCAAATCCGGTGACGGCGAGCCCTGCTACCAGCGGCCAGTGGGCTTGCGCCACGCCCACCCACTGGGGCCACGCGAGGGCGCCTGCGCCCAATGCCAGCAGGGTGGTGGTCCAGAACACCAGGCTGGCACTGGAGTCGGTGCGGGTGAGCATGCGGCCCGTGATGGCCGACACCGCGTAGCAGGTGGCTGCTGCCAACACCGCCAGCGCACCCAGGGTAAAAAAAGCCTCCTGGTTGGGCCGCAGGGCCACCAGCACGCCCACCATGCCCAGGGCGATGGCCACCCAGTGGGCGGGGCGCACCTTTTCACGCAGCACCACGGTAGACAGCGCAGTGATGAGCAGCGGCGCAATGAAGAACAGTGTGTAGGCCTCGGCCAGCGCCAGCTCACGGATGGCGAACGCAAACAGCGCCAGCATGGCCACGTTGAGCCCGCCGCGCAGCAGGTGCAGCGGCCAGCGCACCTTGAGCAGCCGTGGTACCTCGCCACGCCACAGCGCATACAGGGCCACCAGCGGCAGTGCGGCCCAGCCCCGCAGCGCCGCCACCTGCATGGCCGGGTAGTGTGCGGTCAGCGTCTTGAGCAGTGCGTCCATCAACGAAAAGAAGCCCACGGCCGCCACCATGGCGATGATGCCGCGCAGGTTGCCTGCGGGCAGCGCAGGCCCCGGGGCGGTGCGTGGCGCGTCAGACATGGCGCAACCCGGGGATGGCACCCGCGCAGGCAGTCAGGCGCGGCAGGGCACAGGGGGCGCAGAGCTTGGCGGTGGGCAGGCGTGGCAAGGGCGGGCAGGGCAAGTGCATGGGAGAGAGTTGGCCCTGTGTGTGCGGCGCATGCGGTGGCAAGGCGGCTGAAGGGTCGGGGCGGCAAGGCCAAAAAGTGTAGCGCAGCCCCGCCGTTCCACGGGCTGCGTCAGGTGGCCGAAGGGGGGCGCTCGGGCGGGCGGGCGAGGGTGGTGTCGGGGGTATGGCTTGCCGGAGGCAGCGTGGCATCCAGCAACGCGAGGGCCTGCACAAAATCGAATCCGTCGATGGCCTGTGCCAAGGCTTGGGCGCGGTCCGGGTAGTGCTGCACCATGGCCGGATGCAGATCGGCATACGCAGCGCTGGCATCCAGGTCGTCGCTGGCCAGCAAAGGGCGGAGCTTGCGCAGAGCCTCTTGCAGCTGTGCGGCGTCAGTGGCCGGGGCTGACCCTTTAACCCCTGCATCCCCGCCATCCCCTGCAGCACCCGCGCTGGCATCCACCACAAAGCGCAGCGATTGCACCAGCTGTTGCAGCCGCCCCTCAAGATCACGCAGTGCCTGTGCGGTGTCCGCGCCTTGGCCTTCCTGGGGGGCGGATTGCAACCTGACCTCGGCCTGCTGCGCGGCCATCTGCAGGTCCATCAGGCCAGCCGTGCCCGCCAGGCCTTTGAGCGTGTGCACGGTGCGCAGCGCCTCTTGCTGGTCACCGGTTTGCCACGCGTGCAGCGCTTTCCGGGCGTCCTGGTGGTGCTCGACCACGATGCGCTGCAGTAGCCGCACCAGGGCCGCAAAGTGGTTGCCCAACGAGCGCAACCCCTGCTGCAACTGAAAGCCTGCCACCGCCTGAAGCTGAACTCGCATGCGCGCCTCGTCGGCCGGCGTGAGGGTGGAGGGCACAGCGACCGGGTACGCGCCGGTCCCTGCGGCTTCCACCGCATGGGGCAGCAGGTGCGCCAGCACGCGCGCCAGTTGGGCGGGGTCCACCGGCTTGGGCAGGTGGTCGTTCATGCCGGCGGCCAGCGCGGCGGCGCGATCTTCGGCAAAGGCGTTCGCCGTCATGGCCACGATGGGTGTCTGTGCATGGCCGGGCAGCGCGCGGATCTGGCGGGTGGCCTGCAGGCCGTCCAGATGGGGCATCTGGATGTCCATGAGGATCAGGTCGTAGTGCTGCTGGCGGGCGTGGTCCACGGCAATGAGGCCATCGCCTGCCACGTCCACCGCAAAACCCAGTTGCTGCAACAGTTCGCACGCCACTTCCTGGTTCAGCGCGTTGTCCTCTGCCAGCAACAGACGCAGCCCCGGGGTGAAATGGACAGAGGCATCCGCAGGCAGCGCGGGCGTCCCCTCCGCAGGTGTCTGCGCGCGGTTCCAGACGCGCACCAGCACTTCTTCGAGCGCGGTGGGCAGCACCGGCTTGGGCAAAAACGCGGCAAAGCGGCCGGCATCCACCTCGTCGGCCGGGCAGCTCAGGCTGCCGCTGACCAAAATGCAGGCGGGGCGGTGGCGCAGCGGCAGGGCACAGATCTGGTGCCAGGTTTGCGTGCCATTGAGGTCAGGCATCAGCCAGTCGGTGAGCACCAACTCGTACGGGTCGCCCACCTCGTCGGCCTGCGCCACGGCCTGCAGCGCCAGCGTGCCCGACGACACCGCGTCGGCCCGGGCCCCCAGCTGGGTCAGCAGGTCGGCCAGCAGCTCGCGGGCCTCCTCCATGTCATCGACCACCAGCACGCGGGTGCTCGGGGGCAGTGCCTGCACGTGGCGGGGTGCTGCGGCCTGGGTGCTGATGCCGAAGGGGGCTTCGAACCAGAAGGTGCTGCCCTTGCCGGGTTCGCTGCGCACCCCGACCTGCCCGCCCATGAGGTGGGCCAGACGGCGCGATATGGCCAGCCCGAGGCCCGTGCCGCCATGGGTGCGGGTGGTGGAGACATCGGCCTGCTGGAACGCGAGGAACAGCTTGCCCTGCTGCTCCGGGCTCAGGCCGATGCCCGTGTCGCGCACCTCAAAACGCAGGCGCACCTCGTTGTCTTCGCGGTGGGTGACGAAAGCGTGCAACGACACGCTGCCGCGTTCGGTGAACTTGACGGCATTGCCCATGAAGTTGGTCAGGATCTGCCCCAGGCGCACCCCGTCCCCGTGCAGCAGGGGCGGAACCCCCGCCAGCTCGGCCATCACCTCCAGGCCCTTGGCCTCGGCCTTGTCGCCGGTGATGGTGAACACGTTGCTCACCACCTTCTCCAGCTCGAAGTCGGTGGGGTCCAGCGCCATCTTGCCCGCTTCGATTTTGGAAAAGTCGAGGATGTCGTTGATCACGGCCAGCAGGTGCATGGCGGCACCCGACACCTTGTCCAGCTGCTGGCGCTGGTGCGGGTTGGTGGTGTCACGGCGGATCAGGTGGGTCAGGCCGATGATCGCGTTCATGGGCGTGCGGATCTCATGGCTCATGTTGGCCAGGAAGGCGCTCTTGGCCTGGTTGGCCTCATCGGCCATGGCCTTCGCGCTGCGCAGCTGCGCATTGGTGTGCTGCAGCTCCAGCGTCTGCTGGGCGAGGGCCTGGCTGGTCTTTTCGAGGTCGAGCGTGCGCTCGGCCACCAGTTGCTCCAGCTCGTCGCGGTAGCGGGCCAGTTCGCGCTCGGACTGCTTGCGGTTGGTGATGTCCACCCAGATGCCGGTCATGCATTCGCGGTCATGCATGTGCAGGGGGCGCATGGACACCCAGAAATCGCGGACGTTGCCGCTCTTGTCGCGCCGCTGGGTCTCAAAGTCCTGGCCGCCTTCGGCCTGGATGCGCTGGAGCCGTTGATCGACCTTGGCGGTGTCTGGGTCCAGCTGCAGGTCGTACAGGTTCATCTGCGAAAACTCTTCGCGCGTGTAGCCCAGCGATTCATTGGTGGCGTCGTTGAAGCTGACGAATTGCAGGGTCTGCATGTCCAGCACCACGATGCCGATGGGGGCCTGGCTGATGATGTTGGCGTGCAGTTCCTCGCGGTCGTGCAGCTCTGCCAGCGCCACGCGACGTTCGTCCTGCGTCTTTTGAAACGCCAGCACGGCATCTGCCATGTCGCCAATGAGCGTGCCCTTGCGCGCGGCCATGGCCTTGATCTGGGCGAAGGTCTTGTAGCCGCTGAGGCCGCTCTCACCGCGCGAGAGCTTTTGCAGAATCAGGTTGAGCCGGTCCAGCTGCCGCGAGGTGGACAGCGACAGCCCGAACCACAGCGCCAGAAACACCAGCGCCGCCAGCGTGCTGTAGATGCGCATGCGGCGATTGAAATCCTGCAGTTGGTTGCGTATGGCCGCTGCGTTCTGGAGCGCATGGTCCATGAAGGTCCGGGCGATGTCGCCCATGCGCAGGGCAAACGCGCCGTAGTACGCCGTGGCGCTGATCAGGTGTTCGCCCGCCAGCGACTGGTCGATGGACATCTGGTCCGAACTCATCAAGGCGAACTGGCGAAACTCCTGGAACGCGCTCAGGGCTGCTGGGTAGTGGGCCTGGACGTGTGAGAAATCATGGGCTGTGGTCAGCGTGGTCAGGTCCTTTTCAAGCGCGGCCATTTCGTCCACGATGAGCGTGTGAAGCTGGTAGGCCTTGGCTTCATCCACACGCCGGTCCTTGGAGGCCGTCAGGGTCTGCGCCAGCCGCAACTTGATCTCCAGCAGCTTGCGGCTGATGGCTTCTGCCTTGGCGGCCACCTCGATGTCTTTCTCCTGGCTCTGCAATGCCTTCAGCTGGATGGCCTGGGTGCGTTGCTGCACCGCATAGTCAAACCCCATGCCTACCAGCACGGCCAGTACCACCGGCAGAAAAAATCGCAGAAAAAACCGTTGGCGCTTGAGCAGGTGGAGCATGGGCGAAAGGGGCCGCAGTGGTGGATCAGCGTTTGGGAGTGGCCGGGAGCAGGAGGCTCCAGTGCGATGGGGGAATGCTGCCCATGTATTCAAATTGCGAGCGCCCCAGCGGGCGCAGCACCACCATGGTTCCTTCGGGCTTGACGAAGTAGCCCATCAGATCGGCCAGGTTGGGGGCGTGCGCCACGATGACGCGGTTGGTGCCCTCGGGAACGGGCGTGGACACCAGGGCCCGCGTGGCGGCAGCGACAGGCTTTTTCTGCTCGCTGGTCAGGTTGGCGGTGTAGGCCAGCAGGGGCTCTGCACGCAGCAACTGCGGTTGCGTGGCAAACGTGAGCTGGGCGCTCTCGCGGGCGCGGCACATCGGGCTGTGGATGACCTCCCCCACGGGAATCCTGGCGCGCCGCAAGGCAAGCCCCAGATCGCGTGCCTGTTGCCGGCCTGCATCACTGAGGACGCGCTGGGTGCTGCAGTCGTTCAGGTCCACCTGCGGCGCTCTGTCCACCCGGCTGGGGTCCGAGGTGCCGTGGCGCAGGTACAGCACAAAGCCGCCTTGGCGCATTTGTGCCAAAAGGGCAGGGCTTGCCAGGATCTCCTGGAAGTCCTGGTCCTGCGCGATGCCAACGTCGGGCCATGCAATCGTTCCCGTTGCGGCAACCATGGCCACCACCACAGCCGGCACCCGAGTCCACCCCTTTTCCGCGCGGGGGCCCCTCCTGCCGGGCGGAGTGGGGGCCAAACGCAGGGTGCGCATCGCCAGCATGGCTCAGGCCTCTGGCACCGTGGCGGGATGGTCCGCAAACCGGTCCGCGATGGCCGCAAACTGCGGCACCAGCTGGAGAAACGCGTCGCAGATATCGGGGTCGAAATGCTGGCCACGGCCTTGGCGGATGATGTCCACCGCATCGTCGAGCGTGAAGGCGCGCTTGTAGTGTCGGCGCGAGATCAGGGCGTCAAACACGTCGGCGATGGCCATCAGCCGCGCGGGCAGTGGTATGGCGTCGCCCTGCAGGCCTTCGGGGTAGCCCGAGCCATCCCACTTTTCGTGGTGGCCCGCCGCGATCTGGCGCGCCGTCTCCAGGAACTCGAGGGCAGAGTTCCCGGGTGCCGCCCCGGGCGACAGCGGCTGGTGGTGGCCCAGCTGCAACACGCTGCGAATGGCCTCATCGATGGCGTCGGCGCCAATGCGGGCGTGGGTCTTCATCACCTCGAACTCTTCGGGGGTGAGGCGCCCCGGCTTGAGCAATATGGCGTCGGGGATGCCCACCTTGCCAATATCGTGCAACGGCGCGGCCTTGGCGATCTGCCGGCGCTGGCCGGCGCTGCCCAGCAGGTGCTCAAAGCGCGGATGGCTTTGCAGGTGCAGCATCAGCGCATCGATATAGGCCTGCGTGCGGTGCAGGTGGTTGCCGGTTTCGTTGTCGCGCTTTTCGGCCAGCGTGGCCATGGCGTGCAGGCTGAAGTCCTTGATCAGCTCGTTCTCGGTCATGCGCCGTTGCACTTCGGCGTCCAGGTAGCTGTTCTGGTCTGCCAGCCAGTCGCGCGCGGCCTTCAGCTCCAGGTGGGTACGCACCCGCGCCAGCAGCACGGCGGGCTTGATGGGCTTGGCCACATAATCCACCGCGCCCGCCTGCAGGCCGCGCTCCTCGTCGGCAATGGCGTCGAGGGCGGTCACAAAGATCACCGGGATCTCGCGGGTTTCAGGCGCCATACGCAGGGCTGCCAGCACCTCGTAGCCGTCCATCTCGGGCATCATCACATCGAGCAGGATGATGTCGGGCACCGGCTGGGACTGGGCGACCTGCAAGGCCCGCTGCCCTGAGTTGGCCACCCGCACGTGGTAGTACGGGCGCAGCAGTTGGCCAATGACGGTCAGGTTTTCGCGGGTGTCATCCACAACCAGCACCGTTTTGAGCAGGGCTTTATCGTCGGCGGGCAAAAACATGGTCGTGGTGCTTTCGGGCGTCCTCGGCAGGGGGTGCTGCGGGTAACCACATGTTACCGGTGTTCTGGGTGTTGCCACGCGTTTGTTCGCGTGGCGGCGGGGGCATCCGCAGGGGGCTTGCAGGACCTCTTCCCGGTGCCTCAGCCGAACGACCGTGCAATACCCATCGCGCCCATGCGCTGGCTGATCGCAAAGAACTCCGCCACCATGTCGTCGATGATTTGCTGCGTGGTCTTGACGGAGTCAATCAATCCCACGGTCTGCCCCGCCAGCGCCGGGGCTGCCTCCATGTCGCCGTCAAAGTACACGCGCTGGATGCCCGCAAAGCTGTCGGCGGGCATCAGACCGGCCTCGTGGATGGCCTGCGTGCGCTGCGACTTGAGCGCACGGATGCAGGGGCTGGCCTTGGTGTTGAGCATCCAGGTGCCGGTCACGCCCGCATCGACGATGGCGTTTTTGTAGTTGGCGTGCACGGGGCTCTCGGCGCAGCTGACAAACCGCGTGCCCATCTGCACGGCCTCGGCCCCCAGCGCAAAGGCTGCGGCCATGCCACGCCCGTCGCAGATGCCCCCGGCTGCCACTAATGGCACGTCCACCCGCGCCCGGATGGCCTGCAGCAGTACCAGGGTGGAGACCTCTTCGGGGTTTTTGAACCCGCCGCCTTCGCCCCCTTCGACCACCAGGCCGTCAATGCCTGCGTCCACGCATTTGAGCGCAGCGTCCACTGTGGGTACCGCGTGGTACACGGTGATGCCCGCGTCCTTGAGCGGCGCAATGAACTTGGCCGGGCTGCCTGCCGAGGTGGTCACAAACTTTACGCCCGACGCGCACACAAAGCGCAGCATGGCGTCGTCCTTCAAAAAGCGGATGGGCAGATTCACGCCAAACGGCAGGCCCAGTGCGCTCATCTTGGTGATCTCGGCCTGGCAGTTGGCCGTCTCGCCCGACGAGGTCTCGATGATGCCCAGCCCACCCGCGCGCGACACCGCCGAGGCCAGCTGCGTGCGCGCAATCCAGCCCATGGGCGCCTGGATGATGGGGTAGCGCGCACCGGTGTGGGCAAGGACGCGGTTGGTGGCGGGTGCGGTCATGGGCGGTGTCTCCTGCTATTTTTTGGAGCGCCCATTATTTCGACGGGTATGCCGTCACCGTGTCGCCCGCGTTACGGGGCCGAGGCAGGTGTCTCTTGCCAGGGCAGCCGCGCCAACAGGCGCAGCCAGTCGGCGCAGGGCGGCGCAGCGGAATCTTCGGCTGGGAGGTGCCCGCCGCCCCAGTCCGCAGGCTCAGGCCAGCGCAGCCCGCTGTCGAACGTCGTCGCAACTCCCGACATCGGGTGGGGCACCGTGAGCTGCCAGGCATGCAGCCACAGCCGCTGCTGGCCCAGCCGCTCGGCCCACCAGCGGTTGAGCGGGCCCTTGCCGTGCGTGGCATCGCCGATGATGGGGTGGGCCAGGTGCTTGAGATGGCGGCGGATCTGGTGGCGCCGCCCGGTGGTCGGTAGGGCCTCGACCAGTGAGGCGCGGGTGGTGGCAAAACGCGCATCGCTGGTCTCGGGCAGCGTGAGCTGCGCCAGCCGCCGAAAGCGTGTGTGGGCGTCCTGCACGGCCGCATCGGCCGGAGCATCGTCGGGCTTCAAGGCATGGTCCACCTCGATGGCCTGGGGTGCCCAGCCGCGCACCATCGCCAGGTAGCGCTTGTGCGTGGCGCCCTGCTCAAAGGCTTGCGACAGTGCCCGCGCTGCATCGCTGTGCAACGCCATCACCAGCACGCCGCAGGTGCCCTTGTCCAGCCGGTGCACCGGGAACACATGCTGGCCCAGCTGGTCGCGCAGGGTCTGCATCACAAAGCGCGTCTCGCCCGCGTCCAGCCCCGTGCGGTGCACCAGCCAGCCCGCAGGCTTGTAGACGGCCACCAGGTGCTCGTCGCGCCAGAGGATGTGCAGGGGAGGGGGCATGGAGGAATGTGTATGCGCCATCGCGGGCTAGGGGAAGGCGCGGATTGTGCCGCACGCGCCGCTGCCTACACTGGCCCCGTTCAACCCTTGCAAAGGATGCCCAGGTATGTCCGCTGGAGACTGGAAAGACATGTACGCCGCCGCCGTGGCGGGCGACCTGGCGCTGGTGCGCCACCACATCAGCGCGGGCGTGAACCCCAACTACCAGCATCCAGAGATTCTTTGCACACCGCTCGTGGCCAGCCTCATCCACGGCCACGACGCCATTGCGCAATACCTGCTGGCCCATGGGGCGGACCCGATGCTGCGGTCCGACTTCGACGACATGACCCCGCTGGAGGCTGCGCGCCGTTATCGGCGCACCGAGTTCGTCGCCTTGCTGCAGGCCCAAGGGGCCAAGGAAGAGCGCAAGCCGTTCTGGTGGCGCTGGTTGCCGGTGTAGATGCCGAGCAAAGGCGAACCCGTAGAGCCCGCGCGGCGCAGGCCAGCGGCCGCCGTGTAAGGCCCCCGCCGCACCAACGGCGTAGTCCCTTGGAGGGAAACCGCGAAGCGACTCAGTGGGGGCTTGTTTCCTTCGCGCGCATCTTGGCGCCGATGTACTCGCCGTGCGTCACGTGCAGCAGACCCGCCACCTTGCTGATGGTGTGCATCTCGTTTTCGTCCGGGTGTGTGTCCGCGTAGGCCACCTGCCACATGGCTTCAACCAGCCGGATCTTCTCGGCCTGGGTGAAGTGCTCGTTCAATTGGCTGGTGAAGTGCTGGTAGTCGTAGGCCGTTCTGGAGGTGGTGGTGGCTTGGTCCAGCAGTGCCTGTAGTTCCTCGTCCGTCAGCGCAAACTGCTGGCGCAGTGCGCTTTCCATCACGTTGCGCTCCGCGTCGCTCAGGGTCGCCTTGGTGCGCACCACCTCCACCAGCAACACGGCGGCTGCCAGTTGCAGTGCCCGTGCACGCTCGGCGGGCGAGGGCGTGGGGTGCAGGGGAGCAATGCTTTCCAAAAGGTCTTTGAGGGTTTGGAACATCGTGGGCTTACGAGGCTGCGTGAATAGGATGGATGCGCTGGGGGGCGCGTTGGTTCCGCTGCATTGACGGGGTGTGAGTGTCCAGGCTGCGCAGATTGCGCTCGGTGCCTTGCAATGCCCCGGCGACAATCGGGGGTCATGACGAAGAAAACCATACTCCCCCTGCAACTGCTGGTTGCCCCCGACAAGAACGACCCCGCGCCGCTGATCCTCTACCACGGGCGCAATTGCCCCGATGGCTTTGGCGCGGCGCTGGCCGCATGGTTGTACTACGGCGACCAGGCTGAATACGTGGGGCTGGACCACGGCGATGTCAAGACCGTGGACGACCTGCCGCCCCTGCAAGGCCGCGCGGTGTACATCCTCGACTTCTCGTTTGCCAACGAGGTGATGGCCGCCATCGACGAGCGCGCCGCCAAGCTGGTCATGCTGGACCACCACAAGAGCGCGGCCGAAAAGCTCACCGGCTTTGCCTGCCGCTGCGGTGTGGTGCACTTTGACATGAACAAGTCGGGTGCGCGGCTGGCGTGGGAGTTCTTTCACCCGCACGCGCCCATCCCCGCATTGCTGAAGTACGTGGAAGACCGCGACATCTGGAAGTGGGAGTTTGCCGAGAGCGCGGCCTTCCTGTCGGCCCTGGACATGGAAGAACAAGGCTTTGCGCGCTGGCGCGAGATTGCCGACTTCACGCCCGAGCAGCTCCAGCAGTTCATGGTGCGCGGCGAGGCCATGGACCAGAAGTACCGCAAGCTCTGCGCCGACATTGCCGAAGGCGCGCAGCCACTGGTGTTCAACGGCATCACGGGCCTCATGGTCAATGCCCCCGGCATGTTCCACAGCCTGGTGGGCGACATGCTCTCGGCCAAGACCGGCACCTTTGCGCTGATGTGGAGCGCGGGCGAGAAGGGCGTGAAGGTGGGGCTGCGCGCGCAGCGCAACTTTGACTGCATCGCGCTGGCCGAAAGCATGGGCGGCGGTGGCCATGCGCAGGCCTGCGGCTTCAAGATGAAGGTGGAGCGCCTGCCCGAACTGTTGACAGGCACCTTCAACGCGTAGTGCTGGGGTGATTTGGAGCGAAAGTCACCTGAAGCGCTACAACTGCATGCCTGAGTAGCTATCAAAAATATAGTGAACGGCGTGGAGCGCGAGCGCGGCTAGACCAGCCGCAGGTCCGCGCCCTTGCTCCCCGGAAACACCCGCGCCACGGCCGTGGCGTTCAGCCCGTACATCCGCGCGAACAACCCGCCCAACACACTGCGGTAGTCGTTGAGCACGGGGTAGTCGCGATTCTGGAACAGCGTGGTGGCGGTCAGCGCCTGCTGCTCGCCCGCAATGCGGCCGCCATTCACCCCGCCACCCAGCACCCAGAACACCGTGCCGTGGCCGTGGTCTGTGCCCCGGTTGCCGTTCTCGCGGAAGGTGCGGCCAAACTCGCTGATGACCACCACCACGGTGGACTTCCACGCGGGGCCCATCTCGTCGGCAAAGCCTGCCAGGCCCCGGCCCAGTTCCTCCAGGCGATTGGCCAGCGCGCCGGTGGCAGCCCCTTGGCCCACATGGGTGTCCCAGCCGCCCACGTCCACAAAGCCGATCTGGTAGCGCGACTGCATCAGCCGCGCCATGCGCCGGGCCGTGCCCTCGAATCCCTTGGTGCTCAGCGCATTGCGGCTGGCGGCCTCCATCTCGCCCTGCATGGTGCGGGCCACTTCGTCGCGGGTGGCAAAGCCTTCGTTCACCGGCGTGGCCAACGCCGTGCCCCGGTACATGGAGGCGATGAGTTCGGCCTGCCGCGCATCCACGCCGCCCCGCCCGGCGCCTGCGCTCAGCGCGGTGTTGGGCACATCCACCGCCCCCCGCAGCACCAGGGGCAGGGTGCTGGTGAATGCCATGGGCTGCAGCGCCGCCGCAGTGCTGTCGGCGCGCGGGTTCAGCTCGGCCACCAGCCGGTTCAGAAAGCCCGATCGGTAGTCGCGCCGCCCGCCCAGGGGCTGGCCCAGCTCGATGCTGTCCTGCGTGTCGAAGTGGCTGCGTGAGAGGTCGTCCGTGCCCGCAAACGGCACAAACGCGAGCTGGCGCTGCTGGTACAGCGGCAGCATCGATTCAGCCAGTGCCGGGTGCAGGCCCCAGTCGGGCGTGAGCGACAGGGCGCCGCCCTCCTGCCCCGGCCGGGCGATGGCGATGTTGGGCCGCGTCTCGTAGTAGTAGCTGCTGGCCGTAGGCACCAGCAGGCTGGCGCAGTCGTAGCCACCGCGCAAGAACACCAGCAGAAAGCGCGCGTCCTGCGCGCGGGGGGCGGCGAGCACGCTAGCGCTGTGCACGCCCAGGCCCACGCCGAGCGCGCTGGCGCCCAGGGCCTGGAGAAGGTGTCGTCTACAAAGCATGGGGCTGTCCTTTCAACCTATTCAATGGCGCCCGAACGCATCATCGGCTGCTGCGCAGGCGCGTGCGCGGTCAAAGCCGTGGCAGCCGTGCAAGGGCCGCCCGCCGCACGGGCTGCGCCCCCCTTCCCGAAGGGCGAAGCCATTCGAGAGAAGGGGGAAGGCGCGAAGCGACTCAGGGGGATGTACTCCATCTTGTTTCATCCGTGCATGAACTCGGGGGATGCGAGGAACAGCAGGTTCCATTCGCGCGGCGAGGTGGCCTGCGCCAGTGCGTTGCGTGTGGCAGGGGACCAGGTGGGCTCCATGGCGCGCACGTAAGCCGTCTGCGCCAGGGCGGGCGGCATGCGCGGCGCGGCGCGGGGCGCTGCGTCATCGCTTGCTGGCGGGGCGGTCAGAGCGCCTGCCCCCAGGGCCCGCGCCATCTCAAAGCGCGTACTCATCTGCCCCGAGCCCGACCACGACGCAGAGTCGAGCGGGTAGCCATCGGGCGTGACACGGCCATACAAAGGCTCGGCCAGCCGTTGCAGCCAGGCCAGTGCCGGGTCGGTGCTGGGCAGCACAGCGTCGCCATGGGCCAGGCGCAGGCCCGCCAGCGCATAGTGCACCGGGTCCCGAAACCGCTGGCCCAGGGATGCGCGGAACTCTGGGGTGTTGAACAGCGTTTCCAGCACTGCCGCAATGTCGCCGTCGGTGCGCTCAAAGCTGCGGGCCAGGGTCTGCAGCAGCGCGGGCGGCGAGTTGTCTCCCACCAAAAAAAGCGCGATCTTGCGCGTGATGAAGCGCGCGGTGGCAGGCGCGCGGGCCAGGCGGTCCAGCGCTTCGTCCACTTCGGCCAGGCCTTCGGCGCGCAGCGGCTGGCCGAGCAACGTCTTGGGCTCCCAGTCATGCCGCTGGGGGTTGAACTCGAACAGGCCGTCGCGCGCGTAGTGGCGGCGCAGCGCGGGCTTCATGCGCGGTGGCTCGTCGCCCGGCGGCCGCTGCGACACGCCCACGCCGGTCAGCACCCGTGCCAGCTCTTGCACGTCCTGCTGGCTGTAGCCGCCGTCCACGCCCAGCGTGTGCAGCTCCATCAGCTCGCGCGCGTAGTTCTCGTTGATGCGGCCTGCGGCGTTTTGCGCGTTGTCCAGGTTGTGCAGCATGGCCGGGTGGCGCGCGGTGGCGCCCAGCAGGTCGCGAAAGCGGCCCAGTGCGTGGGGGCGAATCGCGCGTTCCTCGTAGTCGCCCACCAAGGCGCGCAGGTTGCCCTTGCCGGCAAACACGTTGAAGTGGTTCATCCAGAACCAGGTCATCTTCTCGAGCAGCTGGGTGGGCGAATAGACCGCGCGCAGCACAAACCGGGCGGCCGCCTCCTGCTGCAGGGCGCGCATGTCCTGCTGCCAGGTCTTGAGCGCGGCCTTGCGCTCGTCTTCGGTAGGCAGGGCCTTGGCGGCGCGGTGGCGGGCTTCCATGTTGGCCGCCAGCGCCTCGATGGGGGTGCGTGAGATGGCCATGGCGTCGATCTGCGCCTGGGCCTCGCGCGGCAGCGGTGCGTTGGCACCCGGGCGCAGCTGGCTTGCCAGGTAGGCACTGATGCCCAAGCCGCCCAGTGCTTGCACGCCCTGACCGGTGCAGCCCCAGGTCACGCGGTCGAGCAGGTGGGCCTGTGTGGGTTCGTCGGTGGACGCCCAGCCGCCTGGGCCTACGGGGTTGGGCGATGCAGGGCGCGCAGCCTGGGTCGAGGGTGCGGCGCCAAAAGCTGCGAAAGCCGCCATGCCCAGCAGCAGGGTGCGGCGGTGGAGTGGCGGGGAGGAGTTGGGGGTCATGGTGCCTCGCTGGCTGCCAACCAATGGCGACCCCCATGGTGCCGCTGCGATCCACCGGGTGCAAGGCGGCGCAGCGGGTTTTACCTGCGCGATACAAACGCCAGCGAGGATGTATCGAGGGGTTTCCCAAAGCGCCCCTGCAGGAGGCGTTTTACCGCGAAGGCGCAGCGCCCGTGGCCTGCGCGGCCTCTTCAAAACGGTCCACCTTGCGCAGGGTCTGGAACGCTAGCATCCAGCCACCCACCACCCCCAGGGTGCACAGTCCTCCCACGATGGCGGCAGGCACCACGCCTAGCCAAGCGGCACTCGTGCCCGCGCGGAACTCGCCCAGCTCGTTGGACGAGCCGATAAAAAGCATGTTTACGGCGTTGACCCGCCCGCGCATAGAGTCGGGCGTGGAGAACTGCACCAGAGCGCCGCGGATGTACACGCTCACCATGTCGGCCGCCCCGGCCAACAGCAGCGCCGCAAACGACAGCCAGAACAGCGTGGACAGCGCGAACACCAGGTTGGCCACACCAAACACCGCCACGGCGATGAACATGGTGCGACCCACATGGCGATTGAAGGGGCGCATGCTCAGGTACAGCCCGGCACTGACCTCGCCCACCGCCATGGCGCTGCGCAACGCGCCCAGGCCTGCCGGGCCCACATGCAGCACCTCTTGTGCGTAAATGGGCAGCAGCGCCACCACGCCGCCCAGCAGCACGGCAAACAAGTCCAGAGAGATGGTGCCCAGAATGATGGGCCGTGTGCGGATGAAGGTGATGCCCGCCCCAAAGCGCTGCAGCATCGTGCCCTGCGCAGGGCCGGGCGCCGTGGCATGGGCCACGACCACGCGCAGCAGCAGCGCCACGCCCAGCACAAAGCAGGCGCAGCAGATGGCATAGGTCAGCTCACCGCCGCCCAGTGCGTACAGCAGCCC
This sequence comes from Acidovorax sp. Root70, assembly GCF_001428225.1. NCBI lineage: Bacteria > Pseudomonadati > Pseudomonadota > Betaproteobacteria > Burkholderiales > Comamonadaceae > Acidovorax > Acidovorax sp. Root70. The sequence continues at coordinate 78,789 of NZ_LMHQ01000009.1, read as the reverse complement.
GCCCAAGAGTGGTCCGCCAATGCTGGCCACGCGCATCAGCATGCTGTTGGCGGCGATGGCCTGGGCCAGTTGTGCGCGCGGCACGATCTGTGGCAACAGGCTTTGCATGGCCGGGCCTGAGAATGCTCGGGCGCAGCCATACAGCACCAGCACGGCATAAATGCCCGCCACGCCGCTGCTGCCGTGACCCGACAGCCACCACAGCAAGGCGCTGCACACGCCGCCCACCGACCAGGCCAGTGCCAGGATGCGCTTGCGGTCAAAGCGGTCGATCAGGTCGCCCGCTGGCAGCAGCAGGGCCAGCATGGGCAGAAACTGCGCCAGGCCCACATAGGCCAGTGCCAAGGGCTGGCGGGTCAGGTCGTATACCTGCCAGGCCACCACCACAGCCTGCACCTGGGTGGCGACCACGGCCACCACGCGGGCGATCAGGAAGGAAACAAAACCGGCATGGCGGTAGACGTTGGCAGGTTCGGCGGGCGCGGCAACAGCGGCGCTCGGGGTGATGGGCTCGGGGGTGGGCATGGGTGGGGTCAGCGGGTGGGGTGTTCGCCCGATGCGGCGATGCCCCCAAAAGGCGGGAGGCCAGATGCTAGCGTTTGTGGCGCGGGGCTGCTGTCAAGCGCTGGTAAAGCCTTGCTACGGGCGCCCTGAGGGACTGGTCGCCGATGGAGTCAACGGCGCTGTCGGTGCCGGTAGTCCCAGGGCGCCAAGGGCCGCTTGTGGGACCACAGGCCCGCATGCTGCGCCTGTGCGGAGCGCTGCAGGGGCGCCAGGTGTGGGTAGCCGCTGGCGTATGGCGTGTAGACCCAGGCCATGCCCGCGCGCACCTGCGCCGTGGCGACATCGGTGCCCCCGCAGCGCACCTGCGCCACCATGCGCCCGTAGCTGTCTTCATCCACCGGCTGCAGCGTGGCACGCTGGCGAAAGCACAGCTGGGCCAGATGCTGGCGCGACTTGTGGCCAAACGCCTGGCGCGATTCAGGTGCGTCGATGGCGGCGATGCGCACCTTCACCTGCTGGTAGGCGCCGGGCTTGCCGCAGCGGGCGGTGAGGGTGTCGCCGTCGCTGATGGCGACGACCAGGCAAAGCAGGGAGGCGGCGAAGGGCACAGGGGACTTGATGGTGGTAGGCAGGCAGTGGCGGCGATGCTTTTGCAGCAATGGGCTCATTGGGGCCTGATGTGCTACAGCAGCATGCCTTGATAGCTATGAATAGTATAGCATTCGCGAGCTGCAGGAGTGCGGTGGCAGGCAGGCACAGGGGCTGGCACGAGGCGCGTTGTCGCCGCTGAGAACCCGTTCCTGGCACCCGGCACAACGCCGGTCTGTTTTGCTTCAAGGTGTTACCACCCCCCTGTGTGCACGGCATGAAGAATGTGGGGAACCGGGAGCGGTTACTGCCGTCAGACACCCCAGGCGCTGTGACAATGGGGTGCATTGTCCAATGCGCTCGTTTCGCGTTTGCTTAGCGCTTGTTATCGTCGGCACTAGCCACCATCACCCAAGGAGTCCCGGTTTTGCGTTTCCCCTGGTCCACAGAATTCCATGCCCCCCCAACCGCGCTTTTGCGCGCCGCCGCAGTGGCCCTGGCCTGTGGCGCGACCTTGGTCATGGCAGGCTGCACCAGCACGGGGGTCAAGACGTTTGGCGTGCAGGAGAGCTTTGGCTCGGTTGCCACCTATTCGCGCCTGTTTGATGCCACCCCGGCCCAGACCTGCGAGGCCTCGCGCCGCGCGCTGCTCAGCCAGGGCTACGTCATCTCGTCCAGCTCAGCCGATCTGGTCGAGGGCAAGAAGAGCTTCCAGCCCGAGCCCGAATCGCACCTGCAGATGGTGGTGCGTGTGGTGTGTGTGCCCGAGGCCAACGATGGCAAGGTCAGCCTGGGCTTTGTCACCGCCACGCAGGACACCTACGCATTGCGCAAGACCAACAACTCGGCCAGCGTGGGCGTGGGCGCCATTGGCTCGGTGTCGCTGCCGTTTTCGTCCAGCAGCGAGTCGCTGGTCAAGGTCGGCAGCGAGACCATCGCCAAAGACACCTTCTACGACAGCTTTTTTGACCTGGTCAAACGCTACCTGGTCATCGACCAGGCCCTGGCGGACTGATCGCCAGGGGCGTCGCCGGCTTCTTCGCTCGTCGCATCCCCGTCATCAGGCGGCGCGCCAGCGTTGTACCCAGGCCCATCCTTCTGCCCAGTCGCCCAGATTGCTGTCGGCATTGATGTGCCCTTTGGCTCCCAGGTCCACCTGCTGAGCACCCCAGGCGGCTGCGCAGTGCGCCGAGAAGGACGGTGTGGAATACGGATCGTCGCTGCTGCTCACCAGCACGGTTTGGCGCGCGGGCTGACCCGGTGCGGTCAGTGCGGCAGGCACTGGGGCGAAGCCTTTGGCATCCGCTGGAAAGTGGGGGCCATCAGGGTCGGGCACGGCCACCAGCAGCAGGGCATGCACGGCGGCCAACGAGCCGGCGGCCCACCGCGCCAGCGCGAGGCACCCCAGGCTGTGGGCCACCACGATCGGGGGCTGACCTGCTGCGTGGATGGCCGCGTCAATGGCCTGCACCCAGGCCTCGCATTGCGGGTGCGCCCAATCGTCCTGCTCCACGCGCGCGACGCCTGCGTGCTGGGTTTGCCACAATGATTGCCAATGGCGAGGGCCGGAGTTATAGATGCCGGGAACAAGCAAAACAGGTCTCATCGTCAGAATTCCTTTGGGTCAAAAAAGCAGTGGTGTCACTGCCTGCCAACGATAGGTGCAGGGCCTGTGGATGGGCAGGGGGCATCATCGGAAAGTGGCCCTCCAAACCTTGAAGTCATCGCAAAGGGAGCATTGCACCGTGGAGCTGGGCAAAAAAGACCGACAGATCCTCATGGCGCTGCAGGCCGATGCTCGCCAGAGCCTGTCTGCGTTGGGCAAGCAGATCGGCCTGTCGCAGCCTGCGATGAGCGAGCGCGTCAAAAAACTCGAAGACGCTGGAGTGATCGTGGGCTACCAGGCCCGCATCGACCTGGCTGCTGCTGGCCTGGGCTTGCAGGCTGTGGTGCGGGTGCGCACCACGCATGAACACATCCAGCGCTATGTGCAGCTGTTTCAGACCATGCCAGAGGTGCTGGACGCCGTGCGCGTGACGGGCGAGGACTGCTTTGTGGTGCGCTGCGCATTTGGTCGGCCTGCGGATCTGGAGCGCGTGGTGGATGCCCTGGCGGCGTTTGGCAGCGTGTCTACATCCTTGGTGCTATCGCACCCTGTGAGCAAGGTGGTACCGCTGGCATGACGCGGCGGGTCAGCAGGGCCTGTCTGCGTGTGACCCGCTCGCAGTAGCCGTGCTCAACGGCAGACCCTGTAGCGCAACTCCGCAAACACCCCACCCAGCGTGGTCACCGACTGCAGCTGCAGCGGCGGCTGCACCACGCGGCGCGGAAACAGCGGCGTGCCCACGCCCAGCGTGACGGGCGCGATCTGCACGATCAGTTCGTCCAGCAGGCCTGCGTCATGGAACTGACCGACCAGGTCACCCCCACCCACCACCCACACATTGCGTCCCGCTGCGGCATGCACCATGGCCTGTTGCACGGGCTGTACATCGCCATGCACAAATCGCACATCGGCACCCGGGATGGCGCGCAGCGTGCGCGAGCTGAACACCCAGGTCGGTTGCGTGTACGGCCAGGGTTGGCCCGCATCGATGGCGTGTTTCAACATCCATTCGTACGTGTGCGATCCCATGGCCAGCGCGCCCACGTCGCGGATGAAAGCTGGGTAACTGGAGCCCTCAATCTCGCCAAACTGCAGCAGCCAGCCGAGGTCATGGTCGGGCGTTGCGAGGAAGCCGTCCAGGCTGGAGGCTCCGTAGAACTGTGTGGTCATGCGCTCTTCTTCGGGTCGTGATGGGAACCTGGGAATGTGCAGGGCGCTGGTGACAGCGTACTGGCAGCAATGGTGCACCGCGTCGGCGTTGGATGCGGATTTCAACGCTGTGGAGCCCTTCGGTCGCGCGAGCACGCGAGTGCGCGAGTAGCGATGTGGGGGTCGTTCATGCGTTATTTTAAAAATTGTATTTAGACAATTAATAGTCGTATTTGACAATAATTGCCGAAAAATTGAGACTGCATGCACCGCCACACAGAGCCCATGCAGCCATGAAACGACTGACCGAATACACGAGTTACGCCGATGCCCAGACCCACTTCGCGCCTGAGCGTTTGTGGGATCTGTTTGATGGAAACCGGAGTGCTTTCAACATTGCCCATGAGTGCGTGGACCGCCATGCCGGTGCAGGCCGCGATGCCGTGATCGTCTGCCGTGCCGACGGCGTGGACGAGACCATCACCTTTGACGAACTCTCGCGGGATTCCGCCCGGTTTGCGCACTTTCTGGAGCGCAAGGGCGTGCGGCGCGGCGACCGCGTGGCGATCATGCTGGAGCCCTCGCGGGCCTTCTATACCGCCATGTTCGGTGTGATCAAGCGGGGTGCGATTGCCGTGCCGCTGTTCACCCTGTTTGGCCCCGATGGTGTGCGCCTGCGGGTGGGCGACTGCAAGCCCAGCCTGCTGGTCACCAACGAAGAAAAACGCGAAGTGGTGGCAGGTCTCGCCACCACGCCGTTCGAGGTGTTTGACGAAGCCCTGTGGCGCCAACTGGAGGCGCTGCCGTCCACCTACACGGTCAGTTCGCAGCCCGATGACCTGGCGGTTTTTCAATACACCTCCGGCACCACCCGCGAGTTGCCCGAGGCCGTCAAGCACACCCACAAGGCCCTGGTCACGCTGATGGTGGCCGCGCTGTACGGTACGGGCTTGCGCCCTGGCGACCGCTTCATGTGCCCTTCGTCGCCCGCCTGGGGGCATGGCCTGTGGCACGGCACGCTGGCACCGCTGGCGCTGGGCCTGACCATCGGCAGCTACAGCGGCCGGTTCAATGCCGAGCGGCTGTTGCAGGCGCTGTCAGTCCACCAGTTCACCAACATGTCGGCCGCTGCCACGCACTACCGCATGATGAAGAACTGCGGCAAGGCGGGCGACTACCGCTACCACTTCACCAAGCTGTCGTTCACTGGCGAGCCCATCGACGACGACACGGCCGACTTTGTGCACGAGCGCTTTGGCCTGCCGGTGTGCAGCATGTATGGCACCACCGAGATTGGCGTGGTGCTGGTGAGCTACCCGGGGGCGAGCGACTTCCCGGTCAAGCGCGGCTCGCTGGGCAAGGCCGTGCCGGGCACGCGGGTCGAGGTGCATGACGCCCACGGCAACATCTGCCCGCCCGGCACGACGGGGCAGCTCATGGTGCTCCGCCGGGGCCAGTGGATACCCACCAAGGACCTGGGGCGCACCGACGAAGACGGCTACTTCTTCCATGGTGGCCGCGCTGACGACGTGATCATTTCCGCCGGCTGGACCATGAGTGCGGTGGAGATCGAGAACGTGATCCTCATGCACGAAGACGTGCTCGAAGCCGCCGTGATCGGTGTGCCCGATGCACTGCGCGGCCAGGTCGTCAAGGCCTTCATCGTGTCAGGCCGCGAGCGCAGCGAGGGCTTTGTCGAAGAGGTACAGAGCCTCGTCAAGACCAAGCTCAGCCAGCACGAATACCCGCGCCACATCGCGTTCGTGGCAGAGCTGCCCAAAACCCCCGCCGGCAAGGTGCACCGCAAGGTGCTGCGCGAGCGCGAGGCAGTGGCCTGCGCCTGACCCATTTCGTTCTCCCTCCCTGCTTTTTGCATCCCTCTTTCTCGGTTCCCCTCATCCACTACCAAGGAGACTTCACCATGTCCAGCAGCCAGCAGCGCAGCTTTCCCAAAATCACCGACAGCGGCCTTGACGAATTGCGCGAACGCATCGGCATCAAGATCGGCCAGACGGCCGAGCCCTGGTGCCACGAGGCCACGCGCGACAACATCCGCCACTACGCGCACGGCATTGGCGACGACAACCCGCTGTGGTGCGACCCGGACTATGCGGCCAAGAGTCACTATGGCGGCATCGTGGCCCTGCCGAGCTTTCTGTTTGCCACCAGCCGCATCGTGTCGGGCTATGTGGGCGGACTGCCGGGTGTGCACGCCATGTGGTCGGGCGCGGACTGGACCTGGCACAAGCCCATCCGCCGCAACGACGTGATCTCCACCGAAGCCTCGCTCAAGGACCTGATCGAGCACCAGACCCGTTTTGCCGGCCGCGCCATCCAGCAGATCTACCATGTGGACTTCTTCAACCAGGAGGGCGACAAGGTGGCCGAGGCCGACAGCTGGTGCTTTCGCACCGAGCGCGACCATGCGCGAGAGCAGGGCAGCAAATACCTCAACGTACGCGAACGCGGTCCCCGCCAGTACACGGACGAAGAGCTGAACGAGGCCTACAAGCTCTACCGCAACGAGGAAGTGCGTGGCGCAGTGCCTCGTTACTGGGAGGACGTGAACGTGGGCGACCAGCTGCCCACCATGTTCAAGGGGCCGATGACCGTGACCGGCTTCATCGCCTATGCGCAGGGCTGGGGCGGTCTGTACATCCGCGCCAACAAGCTGGCGTGGAAGCTGATCGACGCGCACCCCGGCGTAGGCATCAAGAACCGCTTCGGCATCCCTGACGTGCCAGAGCGCGTGCACTGGGAGGAAGACTTTGCGCTGGAAGTGGGCGCACCAGGTGCTTACGACTACGGCCCGGAGCGCACCTCGTGGCTCACGCACCACCTCACGAACTGGATGGGCGACACGGGCTTTCTGCACAAGGCCAGTTGCAAGATCCGCCGCCACAATCCCGAGGGCGACATGCTGTTCATCAAAGGCAAGGTCACCCGCAAGTTCGTGGAGAACGGCCAGCACCTGGTCGAGATCGAACAGGAGGCGCACAACCAGGACGGCGAGCTGTCGGTGCTCGGCGGTGGCGTGGTGGTGTTGCCCAGCCGCGGGTGAAGATCAGCATGACTAGCTTCAGCGCCACGGCGCTGGAGGGCCTGCGGGTGGTGGACCTCACCCGCGTGCTCGCAGGCCCCCTTTGCACCCAGATGCTCGCTGACAACGGCGCCCAGGTGGTCAAGATCGAACCGCCTGGTGGCGACGAGACGCGGCACCTGGGGCCGCCATACGACGAGATGGGGCACTCCGCGTACTTTGCCGCGCTCAACCGGGGCAAAAAGGCCATCAGCCTGGACCTGAGCCAGAGCGATGCACAGGAGGTGCTGCACCGCCTGCTGCAGGACGCCGATGTGCTGGTGGAGAACTTCCTGCCCGGCACCATGGAGAAATGGGGCCTGGGCTACGAAGACGTGCTGGCCCCGCGCTACCCGCGCCTCATCTACTGCGCCATCTCGGGCTTTGGCCGCGATGGGCCGCTGGGCGGGCTGCCGGGCTACGACGCGGTGCTGCAGGCGCAGTGCGGGCTGATGAGCATCAACGGCGAATCGGCCACCGGTGCCACGCGCATGGGCATCCCCATCGTGGACCACCTCACGGGGTATGTGGCACTCACGGGCATCCTCATGGCCCTGTGCAGCCGGCACCAAAGCGGCGCGGGGCAGCGGGTGGAGGCCACCCTGTACGACACGGCGTTGAGCCTGCTGCTGCCCCATGCGTCGAACTGGTTTGCGTCCAAGAAGACACCGGGCTTGCTGGGCAGCGCGCACCCCAACATCGCGCCGTATGACAAGTTCAGGGCGCGCGACGGCCATGTGTTCATCGGCATCCTGAACGATGGCCAGTTCCGCCGGTTCGGCCAGCACATTGGGTGTGCGAGCCTGCCGGACGACCCGAGGTTCCACACCAACGCAGACCGCATCGAGCACCGCCAGGCGCTCAAGGACATCATCGAGGCCGCCATTGCCACCGCAGACTGCGAGCCGCTGTGCGAGGCGCTGATGCGTGTGGGTGTACCTGCCGGGGTGGTGAACGATGTGCCGCAGGCGCTGGCTCAGGCGCACTGCGCGCACCGCCAGATGGTGATTCGGCAGGGCCCGTTCACGGCGCTGCGCGGCCCGGCGCGGCTGTACGGCACCCCGGCCCTGCCAGGGGCTCCGCCACCGGACTTCAGCCAGCATGCCGACGAGGTGCTGGCCGATCTCGGATTCAATGACGCCCAGAGGCGCGACTTGTACAGCCGGGGTATTGCCCGCACTCGCCCGCTCTGATTTGCAGATCACAAAAAAGATAGGAGACAAGCATGCGAACCATCGCTGCCATCATGACTGCTGCCGGTTTGATTGCGACCGCTGCGGCGACCCATGCACAGGCCCCGCAGCCCCCTTACCCCATCAAACCCATCAGGGTCATCGTGGCCTACGCCGCCGGCCAGGGCACCGATGTGGCGACCCGGCTGCTGGGCGAGCAGCTCTCCCGAGAGCTGGGTCAGCCCTTTGTCGTGGAGAACAAGGCCGGCGCCGGCGGCATCCTGGGGACCGAGCTGGCGGCACAGGCTGCCGGGGACGGCTACACCCTGACCATGGGGACCAATGCGACCCATGTCCTGAACCAGTACCTCTATGCCAAGATGCCGTTCGACCCCGAGAAGGACTTCGAGCCCATCGCCATGGTGGGCACCTTTCCGATGGTGCTCGCTGCGGGCGCCGCCACCCCGTACCGTGCGGTCGGCGACGTGCTGGATGCCGTCAAACGCACGCCCGGGTCCAGCGACATCGCCATGCCCAGTACCTCGGCGCGCCTGGTGCTCGAATTCTTGAAAGAGCGCTCGGGGGCCCCGCTTTTTGGTATCCCGTACAAGGGCTCGGGCAGCGCCATGACCGATGTGCTCGGCGGTCAGCTTGCGGTGACGATCGACACCCCGCTGGCACTGCGCCCCCACCTGGCGGCCGGCAAGCTGCGTGCCATCGGCGTCACGTCGGCCACACCCAGCAGTCTGGTGCCGGGGGTCAAGCCCGTGGCCGAACAAGGGTATCCCGGCTTCGAGTTTGTTGCCTGGAATGCGCTCTACGCCCCCAAGGGCACGCCGGCCGAAATCACCCGGGTGCTCAATGCGGCGGTCAACAAGGTGCTGGCCAAGCCCGAGGTGCGCCAGCGTCTGCTGGATCTGGGGTTTGAGCCCGCAGGGGGAAGCGCTGCGTACCTGGGGGTCTTCGCCAAAAAGGAGCGGCAGCGCTGGGCGCCCATCATCAAGGCGGCCGGTATCCGCGCGGACTGAAGGCCCAGCCCTTCAAGAGCCCGTTTGGAACGTGCCGGGGAACAGATTCCCCGGCACTTCGATGGTGGCAGGTGCATAGCGCAGCCGGGCACGCATCAGCGGGGTGGTCCCGGTCTGGCCACGCTCCTCGCTCCAGGCCTCGATGGCAACGCAGGCATCCTGGTCGCTGCAGGACAGCAGATGGCCCGTGAACGTGACACATTGCCCCAGCCGGGGTCGGGCCAGCAGTACCACATCGGACAGACCCACCAGGGCCACCGGCGCCGCAAAATGCTGGCCGGGCAGCACGGCGCCCGCCAAGTCCATCTGGGCCAGCAGCCAGCCCGTGGGCACCTGGCCGCTGGCGTCGATGTGGGCGGGCATGGTCATGGTTTTGAGCAGGGTGTGCGGCACGGCGGTGCGGGGCTCTTGCATGGTTCAGCTCCCTCTCAGCAGGCGCGACAGCTCGGCCGCCTCCCGCTGCATCACCTGGGCCAGTTGCTGCACCACCGCAGCGCCCATCTGGCTGCTGAGCCCCACCACCACCAGCGTATGCACCAGCCGCCCCCCCGGGGCAAACACCGGCACGGCCACCACGGTGATGCCTGCCATGAAGTTGTCGCGGTCCAGGCTCCAGCCCCGGGACCGCGTCAGCTCGACCTCCTTCTTCCAGGTGGTGTACGTGGGGGCCTTGTCCCACACCACGTGGGCAAATTTCTCTTTCAGCACGGGCCAGGGTTCACCGCTGTAGGCGGCAATCAGCCGCCCCGTGGCGCTGACCAGCGTGTCGAACTGGCTGCCCACGTCGGTATGCACGCGAAACGGCTGGCTGGAGCGTGACAGCGCCAGCACCATCACCGTTTGCCGCGCGGTGATCTCCACGCCCATGGCCGTCACGCCAAACTGCGCGGCCAGGCGGTCGAGCACCGGCTGCACGAGCTGCGTGAAGCCGCCGCCCTCCAGCACGCTGCGCGCCAGGCTGATCATGCCGGTGCCCAGCGCGTAGCGCTTGGTGCCCGCGTCGAGGGTGACCAGGTCCTCGGCCACCAGCACCCGCAGGATGTGCAGGCAGGTGCTCGGCACCAGGTGCAGGGCCTCGGCCACGGTCTTCAATGTGAGCGGCTGTTTGTGTTCCCCCAGCAGCCGCAGGATGGCGATGGAACGTGTCACGGCGGGCACGGGCCGCACGCGCATGCCCTTCGCGGGCTTGGCTTCTGCAGGTTGCGGGGCGGGCTTGGAGCGGGTGACCATGTGGGTGTGCTTGGGCTTCAAACCCGCAAGCGTAAACCCATTTACGGCTGCATCGGCCGCCGTGCTGCGTTGCGGCTGGGCCCCGAACAAGGCCATCAGGCTGTGGTGGGCTGGAATGTCCAAGGCGTTCTCCTTGTCTGGGTACAAAGAAATTTCAGCGGCAATGGAACGGTCTGGGGATTGGGTGGAGTGGCAGACCGGCCTTGTCTCAGGGCTTCATGGCCTTCAGGAGGGCATGGGCCGTGAGTACCAGGCTCTCGCCTGTGCGCAACTCGCCCCGCATGAAGACCAGGCTGGCGGTGCGCTGTATCACTTCGGCCCGTGCCTCGACAAACTGGCCGGCCCGCACCGGGCTCACAAAGTGGGAGTCCAGCTGCAGCGTGACGCAGGGAGCACGATCACAGGCCTCCCAGGCCACTGCGCTCAGTGCATGGTCCATCAGGGTCATCAGGGCGCCGCCATGGCCCGCCCCCGCTGGGTTGAGGTGCTGGGGCCCGACCGCAAAGCCGTAGGCCCAGCCGTGCTCCTCCCGCTTGGCCCACAGCGGCCCTGCATGCTGGATGAAACCGGGCAGGCTGCGGGCCTTCCAGCCCGCGGCTGGGGGAGAGGGGGTATCAAGCAATGGGGTCTCCTCACATCTATCGTTGCGGCAGATGCAAGGAAAATTGTACATTTAAACTTAAATTGTCTTAGTACAAAAAACTATCGATGATGTGCAGGCCCGCCCGGTGGGCCCCACCACGGGTGCTGGGCGCAAAGCCAGGCACTGCTCCCATGACGTGGCCTGGACGCAAGAGTCGCCGCCACGGGTCTCCTGTGGAACGGCACTCCATCGGACAAACAGGCAGGAATCCGCAGACAGTGCCGCAGCCCGGCAAGGCGCATCCACAACGCCATGCGTGGGAAGGCACGCCGCATCAGGGCAGCTGCACCGTCTCGGCCAGGTGCCCGTACACCGTCGCAATGCGCCGCAGGTGCCGCGACTCCGGGTGGGTCAGCAGCCACAGCTCGGTTTCGCCATCGGCCAGCGAGCCCGTGAGTGGGCGCAGGTCGCTGCGGCCCTGGACCAGAAAGAGGGGCAGCACCCCCACGCCCATGCCCAGGGCCACCAGCTCCATCACGGTGAGCAGGCTGTTCACGCGGTAGGTGGGCTGGGCCCTGGGGTATTGCTTTTTGCGCCAGCGCACCGAGGGGTGGTCGGGCAGGGCGTCGTCGGGCGCAATCCAGGCGGCGCGGCCGGCCTCCACGTCCGACAGGGCCAGCGGGCTGGCGGTGCCTGCGTACAGGGCCGAGCGGATCATGCCCAGCTGCCGCCCCACCAAGTGCTGCGGCGGGCGCTTGGTGGCGCGCACGGCGATGTCGGTGTCGCGCCGCGTCAGGCTCACCAGCTCGTTGCCGGCGTGCAGCTCGTACACCAGGGCCGGGTGCCGGGGCTGCAACAGCTGCAGGGCGGGGGCGATGAGGCCGTGCAGGATGGTGTCGGTGGTGGAGATGCGCACCGTGCCCGACACCCGTTCGGGCTGTGCCTGCGCGGCAGAGCGGGCGGCCTCCAGGGCGGCTTCCACACGCTCGGCCTGCTCGGCCAGGGCCTGGGCCAGTTCCGACGGACGGTAGCCCGCGCGTGACCGGTCGAACAGCGACTGGCCCAGCCCCCGCTCAATGCGCTGGATGGCGCGAAACACCGTGGACGCGTCCACACCCAGCCGCTCACCGGCGGCGGCCAGGGTGCCGGTGCGCGCCATGGCCAGCAGCACTTCCAACTCGGCGGCGCCCAGTTGGTATTGCGCTGATGCAACGGTTGATTTCATGGTCGCTTATTTTGTTTGCATTGTTGCAAGCATAGATTCTGCCTGTCGCTGGCCGTTGCTGTGTACCGATGGGTATCCGTGGGTGCCGAGGAGCGACATATTCCAACCCTTTTTACAGAAAGCCCCGTTCCCATGAAGCTCTACTACGCCCCCGGTGCCTGCTCGCTCGCCGTCCACATGGCCCTGCGCGAGGTCGGCGTTCCGTTCGATCTGGTCAAGGTGGACCTGGTGCACCACACCACAGAGATCGGTGCCAGCTACCTCGACATTGCCCCGCGCGGCTATGTGCCCCTGCTGGAGCTGGCCGACCAGTCGCGCCACACCGAAGCAGCGGCGCTGCTGCAGTACGTGGCCGACCTGGACCCGGCGCGCGCATTCATCGGACAGCCCGGTTCCAGCGAGCGGCTGGCCGTGCTGGAGTGGCTCACCTTCGTCAGCACCGAACTGCACAAGGGCTTCAGCCCCTGGCTGTGGCACAAGGAGACGGCCGACTCCACGCGCCAGGCCGTCAAGGCCAAACTGGCCGTGCGTTTTGCCGAGATGGACGCCGTGCTGTCGCGCAGCGACTTTCTGGCGGGCCGCTACAGCGTGGCCGATGCCTATGGCTTCACCATCGTCAACTGGTCGAACCTGCTGGGCATCCCTCTCACCGCCTACCCGCACCTGCAGGCCTGGATGGCACGCGTGGCGGCGCGCCCGCAGGTGCAGGCTGCGCTGCGCGCCGAGGGGTTGCTGTCGTGATGGCCCAGACCACAGCGCCCGCTGCGCTCACTCTGGTCTCGCACGCGCTGTGCCCCTATGTGCAGCGCGTGGCCATCGTGCTGCACGAAAAGGGCCTGGCGTTTGAGCGCCGCACCATCGACCTGGCCCGCAAGCCCGACTGGTTTCTGGCGATCTCGCCGCTGGGCAAGACTCCGGTCTTGCAGGTGCGCGGCCAGAGCCTGTTTGAGTCGGCCGTGATCTGCGAATACCTGGACGAGGTGGCCATGCCCGTGCTGCACCCGCAAGACCCGCTGCAGCGCGCGCGCCACCGGGCGTGGATGGAGTTTGGCTCTGCGGTGCTGAACACCATCGGCGCCTTCTACGCCGCGCCCGATGAGGCCGCGGTGCAGGCCCGCGCGCAAGACCTGCGCAGCCGCTTTGTGCAGATCGAAGAGGCGCTGGGCCAGCGCAGCGCGCCGGGGCCGTACTTTGCAGGGCTGCACTTTGGCATGGTGGATGTGGTGTTCGGCCCGGTGTTCCGGTACTTCGACGTCATCGACACCTTGCCGGGCATGGATGACCTGGCGCTTTGGCAAGGCTTGCCGCTGGTGCAGCAGTGGCGTGCGGCGCTGGCGGTGCGCCCTTCGGTGCAGCAGGCCGTGGGCACGGACTATGCCGAGGGCTTGCGCGCATTTTTGCGTGCGCGTGGCTCTGCCCTGTCGCTGCGCATGCAGGCAGTGGCCGCCTAAGCCCTGCACGCCTAACAACTCAATCCGCCCAGGTGCCCGGTGCCAGCCCGTCCAGCGTGTACGGCCCGATGGCTGCGCGGATCAGCCGCAGCGTGGGGTGGCCCACGGCGGCCGTCATGCGGCGCACCTGGCGGTTGCGGCCTTCGCGGATGATGAGTTCGATCCAGGTGGTGGGGATGGCTTTGCGCTCGCGGATGGGTGGGGTGCGGTCCCACACTTGGGGTGCGGGCTCCAGCAGCCGTGCGCGGGCGGGCAGGGTGGGGCCGTCATTCAGCACCACGCCGCTGCGCAGCGCGGCCAGCGCAGCCTCATTGGGGATGCCCTCCACCTGCACCCAGTAGGTCTTCTCCATCTTGAAGCGCGGGTCGGCAATGCGGGCCTGTTGCTTGCCGTCGTTGGTCAGCAGCAGCAGCCCTTCGCTGTCGGCGTCCAGCCGCCCGGCCACGTACACGCCGGGCAGGTCGATGTAGTCCTTCAGGCCCTGCCACTTGCCCTCGGGCGTGAACTGGCTCAGCACGCCGTAGGGTTTGTTGAAGCGGATCAAGCGCGGTGTCATGGGGTTGGTTTCAAGCAAAAAGGGCCGGATGCGCCAGTGCAATATGCGCTGGATGCTATCAAATGCATAGTAATGAAGCCCGGCACCATCAGGCCGGCACGAACAGCGCCGGGTCCACCATGGTGCGGTTCAGCATCACGCCCCAGTGCAGGTGCGGGCCGGTCACGCGGCCGGTGGCGCCCACCTTGCAGAACGCGTCGCCGGCCTGCAGCACATCGCCCACGCGCACGTCCATGCTGCTCAGGTGGCAGTACATCGTCAGCAGGCCCTGGCCGTGGTCCAGCCACACCGTGCCGCCGTTGAAGAAGTAGTCGCCCACGTCAATCACCCGGCCCGGCAGCGGCGCCACGATGGGCGTGCCGGTGGCGGCGGCAATGTCCATGCCGCTGTGCGGATTGCGCGGCTGGCCGTTGAACACGCGGCGCAGCCCGAACGAGCTGGACCGCCGCCCCGGCACGGGCACGCGCATGCGCAGCGATGCCAGCGCCACGCCCGCGGGCTGTTCGGTGAAGGTGGTCATTACCTGGGCCTGGTGGTCGCGCTCACGCTCGTAGCGGGCCTGGTCCTCGGGCGACAGGTCCACCGTGCGGGGCGATACCTTGAGGTGCTGCTCCTTGTACTGCTTGGGGGCCACGCTGTAGTGCACCAGGCGCGGGCTGCCGCCGCCCTCGGGCAGCACGCTGATGAAGGCATCGCCGGGCGCTGCCGCCAGCGGTATGCCCACGATGGCCGTCCACTCAATGGCATCGCCCACCACGCGCAGCGGCACATCCACCTCGCCCTGGCGCAACTGCGCCACCGGCCGCGTGGCCGCCGGGCCCAGCGACAGCCGCGCCACGCCCCCCGGCACCTGCAGCGCCTGGGGCCACACAGTGGGCGCGGGTGGCAAGGGCTTGGCGTGCAGGGGCGCCACCAGGGCAGGCTGCGCCAGCAGGCCCGCCGTGCCGATCAAGGCGCTGCGGCGGGTGACGGAGAGGGCGGGGCGGAGGGGAGCAGGGCGGGCAGATTCAGGCACGGCGGAGAAGGGCGAGAACAAAAAACAAAGAGGCAGCGCGAGGGGGTGTAGCGATGGACAAAGCGCACCGCTGTCTTGGCCGACAAGGGCCATTGTGCCCCCGGTGTTGGCGGCGTCCGCCTACATCGCGCGTGCATGGTGCCACCTACCATCGCGCCATGCCACCCGCCGCCCCTCGTCGCCGCCGCTCCACCATGCTCACTGTTTTGCTCACGGCCCTGGCCACGGGGGCCCTTGTCCTGTTGGCACTCAACTTCACGGCGGGCGAGAAAAAGGTGCAGCAGCAGCTGCCGCGCCTGTACACCACCGCCCACCCGCAGTTCGAGCGTGCCCTGGGCAGCCTGCTCGGCCCAGGCATTGTGGGCGGCAATGCGGTGACGGAGCTGATCAACGGCGACCAGATCTTTCCGCCCATGCTGGCCGCCATCAAGGCCGCCCAAAAGAGCGTCACCTTCGAAACCTACATCTACTGGTCGGGCGACATCGGCAAGCAGTTTGCCGACGCCCTGAGCGAGCGCGCCCGCGCCGGTGTGCCCGTGCATGTGCTGCTCGACTGGGTGGGCAGCGCCAAGATGGAAGAGAGCTACCTGGCCGAGATGAAGGAGGCCGGGGTGCAGATTGAAAAATTCCACAAACCGCATTGGTACAACCTGGCCCGCCTGAACAACCGCACCCACCGCAAGCTGCTGGTGGTGGACGGGCAGGTGGGCTTTACCGGCGGCGTGGGCATTGCGCCCGCGTGGACGGGCAACGCGCAAGACCCCGACCACTGGCGCGACTCGCACTACCTGGTGCGCGGCCCCGCCGTGGCGCAGATGCAGGCCACGTTTCTGGACAACTGGCTCAAGGTCACCGGCAAGGTGCTGCATGGCGAGGCGTACTTTCCGGCCATTGCTCCAGCGGGTGGGCAAAAGGCGCAGATGTTCTCCAGCTCGCCATCGAGCGGCAGCGAGAGCATGCAGCTCATGTACCACCTGGCCATCACGGCAGCCGAGCGCAGCATCGACCTGTCGGTGGCCTACTTTGTGCCCGACGACCTGACCCGCAAGCTGCTGATGGATGCGCTGGCGCGCGGCGTGCGCGTGCGCCTGGTCACCCCCGGCGAGCACACCGATACCGAAACGGTGAAGGCCGCATCCCGCGCCACCTGGGGCGAGCTGCTGCAGGCCGGGGCCGAGATTTACGAGTACGGGCCCACCATGTACCACTGCAAGGTCATGATCGTGGACCTGCTGCTGGTGTCGGTGGGCTCCACCAATTTTGACAACCGCTCGTTCCGCCTGAACGACGAGGCCAACCTGAACGTGTATGACGCCGCCTTTGCGCAGCGCCAGACGCTGGTGTTTGAAGACGACATAAAGCGGTCACGCCGCGTGACCTACGAGGCGTGGCTGGAGCGGCCGTGGAGCGAAAAGCTGCACGAAAAGATGACGGGGCTGCTGCGCTCGCAGTTGTGAGGTGACTGCAGCGCCCGGTGTTTCACGGGTCAGTGCGTCACAAACTCGTACGCCACTTCTTCACTCTCCACCATCTCCAGCACCTCGTTGAGCTCGTCCTCGTTCTCGCTGCTGCTCCACATGTCTTCGGGGTCGTTGGCAAACAGGGGCTCGATGGCCAGGTCCAGAAACTTGTTGTCGGCCATCTGGATGACGGGCGTGCCTTCTGAGGTTTCGACCAGTTGCCAGTCGTCGGGCACGGTCATTTCGAGCTGGATGGTGACGTTGAGTTTTTTCATGATGTTCCTTGTTGGGTAGGGGCTGTGGGGGGCGCGCCAGCCGTTGGCAGCGCCTTCAGGGCATGCAGGGTAACCCAGCAGGGTGGCAGTGCCTGCGCGGTGCCATCATGGGGCACGCACAGTGACACGCACATGGCACGTTGAATGCTTGGTGCTGGCGTATTCTTTGGTGGCCCCGCCTGGGCTGGTGCGTGCAGCATTGGCCGGGCGGGCCGATTTATCCCTTCTGCACCCCTTTGTCTTCTGGAGCCCTTTCCCATGATCCCCAAGAAATCACTCGCCGTGGCTGCGGCCGCCCTGTTTGCCGCCATGTCCCTCGTCTCCCAGGCCGCGCATGCCGGCCCCCGGCTCGACAAGATCATGGAGACCAAGGTCATCCGCGTAGGCACGCCCGGCGACTACCGCCCCTTTGCCATCAAGACCGACGCGGGCTACAGCGGCCACGACATCGACGTGATTGAAACCATGGCCAAGGAACTGGGCGTGAAGATCGAGTACGTGCCCACCACCTGGCCCAACCTGGTGAAGGACCTGCAGGGCGACAAGTTCGACGTGGCCGTGGGGGGCATCACCCGCAACGTCAACCGCATGCGCATTTTTGACATGCTGCCCGGCTACGCGCCGTTCGGCAAAGTGGCCCTGGTGCGCGCGGCCGACAAGGCCAAGTACACCAGCGTGGACGCGATGAACCAGCCCACCGTGCGCGTCATCAAGAACCCCGGCGGCACCAATGAGACCTATGTGCTCGCCAACCTCAAGGCCGCCCAGGTCAGCACGCACGACAAGAACGCCGAGATCCCCGCACTGATTGCCGAGGGCAAGGGCGACGTGATGATCACCGAGACGTATGAAGCCCTGCACTACGCCAAGGCCGACCCGCGCCTGGCTGCCGCGTTTGTGGACGCACCGCTCACGCCCAAGAACTACCTGGGCTTTATGCTGCCCACCGACGACGCCGACTATGTGCGCGTGATGGGCTTTGTGTGGGGCCTGGTGGACAGCCGGGGCACCATCAAGCAGGCGGCAGACAAGTGGTTGAAGTGATGGCTCTGAAGTAACGTGGGCCTGGCGCGGGGGCCGTGGGTTACTCGCCCGGAATCTCCGGCTCCACCAGCAGCGCCAGCAGCTGCAGCGACTCCTGCCAGCCCAGGTAGCACATCTCGGTCGGGATCACCGCCGGGATGCCCGCCTGCACGATGGACACCTCGGTGCCCGTCATCACCTTTTTGAGCTGGATGGTGGTGCGCATCTCGCCCGGTAGGTTGGGGTCGTCAAACCGGTCGGTGTGCACGATGCGCTCGCCCGGCACCAGCTCCACATACTCGCCGCCAAACGCGTGCGTGCCGCCGCTGCTCAGGTTGGTGAACTGCATGCGGTAGCTGCCGCCCACGCGCGCATCCAGGCTCAGCACCCGGCCAGTGAAGCCATGGGGTGGCAGCCATTTGCACATGGCGTCGGCATCCAGAAACGCGCGGTAGATGCGCTCGGCCGGTGCGCGCAGCACGCGGTGCAGGGTGACGGTGCCGGTGGCGGCTGCGGAGGGGTTGGGGGTTGTCATGCAGGGTCTCCTTGCGGGAATCGGGTGGATGGATGACAGCGTGCGCCTCAACACCATGGCGGTCAATGGCCCGGGGCGTTTACGCGTTCACACCCCTACGACGAATGGGCCGGCGCGTTTTCGACAACCCGCCGTGGCCCTCGCCCATCTTTTTGCGAGACGGCGCTGCTTCAGGCTGCCACCGTGCGCACTGCAAAGCTCGCGCTGCCTTGCGCCCAGGCCAGCAGCCGGTCGATGTTGGGGTGTTTGCCCGGGAAGGCGCGCGCATCTGCCACATGCTCGGCATACCACTCCAGCCCCAGGCTCGCGGCGGCAGGCGTGATCTGCCCGCCATACAGCGCCGCCAGCGCGGCATACACCACCAGCGACCCGGTCTGGCCGGGCTTGTTCTCGATGGTGGCGAGCGTTTGGCCGTCCGCGCCCAGCAGTTGCAGGGCGGCGAGGTGGCTGGCGGAGGGGAGTTGCTTCAGGCGGTCTGCGAAGTTCATGGCAGTCAAATTCAAGTGAAATGGGCCGCAAGCGCTAGAAGATCATGCGCGAGCAGCTATAAAAAAGTGAGTGATGGAATCAGCGGGGCGGAATCTTAAGGGATGCGTGAAAGGACCCAGACTTTGAACAGGCGCTATCGTTGAGCAGGCGCTCACGCTTGCCACACCCCAAACCCCGCCGAGCGCAGGTCGATGCCGATCTCGATCTCCCGGTCCACCGCCTCCTCGTAGGTCATGGGGTTGAAGCCCTCGTACAAGTCCGGCAGCAGCCGCAGGCCGTACTGCGTCACAAACCGGTTGGCCTGGATGCCCGCCTTGTGTTTGTCAAACCGCACATCCGGGTCCAGCCCCGTCATGCCCACGTACACGCAGGGCTTGCCGTCGATGTAGCCGGGGTTGCACTTGCGAAAGCGCGGCTCCAGCAGCACGTCTTTGGAGAGTTCGACCACGTAGACGTGGTGGTGGGGCTTGCGGCGGCGCATGGGGGCTGGTGGGGCGGGGCTGTGTGGGGTTGGGCCGCTTTACGCAGTCCGTCTGGCGGGCTACTCGTCGTCCTCTTCCGCCAGCCCGTCGTCCCGCAGGCGGCGGTCCAGCTTGCCGCGCAGCGCGTCGGCGTCTTGCAGGAACTGGTCCACCGGCACCGCAGGGGCCACGCGCAGGGCGGGCGGGAACAGGCTGCTCATGTACAACTCGCTGCCCAGCCGCATGCGGTTGAGCCACTGCGCACCCAGCCACGAGGGCACGCCCAGCAGCACCACGGCCGCCATGGCCCAGGCCAGGCCCACGCGGCGGCGGGGCAGCACGGTGGCCAGGTGGGCGTACAGCGCGCCCGCCAGCACCAGCACCATCAGCACCGGGGCAAACCGCGACAGCGACTCCAGCGAGAACGTGAACGCCGTCAGGTAGCTCAGCAACTGAACCGCGTCGGCCACCAGCACGGCGGCGCACGCAATGCGCACGTGCCGCCAGAACCGCAGCTGGCTGCCAAACAGCTTGTTGGCCACGGACCAAAGACCTGCCCAGGCCCCCACCACGGCCAGCGTGGTCAGCAGCAACAGGGGCAGCGCCTTCAGGTATTGCGCGGCGTCGCGCGCCTCCAGCCACGACTCTCCCAGCCCGGCCAGCAGCACCAGCACCGCCAGCACTGCCGTAGTGCCCACGGTGCGCCACGGAAACTGCGGTAGCGCCTGCTCCTCGGCAATGGGCGCGTCGGCCAGGCGCAGGTTGATGTGGGTGTGGCCCAGGTCGATGGGCGTGCCATCGGGCCAGTCAAAGCGCTCGCCCTGGGCATGTTGCTTGCGCTGCAGGCGTGCGCCATTGCGCGTCTCCAGCACCTCGACCTGCACGGTGCGGGGCTCGTCCACCGCGCGGTCAATGCGCAGATGCCGGGGCGCCACAAAGGGGTCGTCCAGCACCAGGTCGCAGTCCAGCGCGCGGCCCACGGTCACGGGCCAGCGGGTGATGGGCGCACGCGCCAGCAGCGCGCCGTGGCGGTCAAACGCCTCGATCAGCCCCAGGGTGGTGGTGGTTGGCATCGCGCTCATGGTGCGGCCTCCCAGCGAAAGGCCTTGAGGTAGTGGCTGGCCAGCTTCATGCCGTTGTCAAACGCGATGCCTTGCACATCCAGGCGGCCCAGCACGCCCTGTGTGGGCTGGTTGACCGAGGTGGCCAGCACCGTCATGTTGTACAGGCCGGTCAGCTTGCGGTAGGCCGACAGGCACACCACCGCGCGCAGCGGCACGCTGCCGGGGTCCACAAACCGCTCGGTGCACTCGGCTGCCGTCTGGTGGCGGTTGCCGCGTGTGGGCAGGCGCTCGTTGGCAAAACTTTGCGAATACATGCGGGCAAACCGGGCGGCGCCCAGCGTGGGCGCGTTGTAGGCCTCGTAAGACAGTCGCACTGCGCCGGTGCTGAAGTCGCCCGCCACCACGTCACTGTCGGCCTGGCATTGCGTGCGCTCCAGGTTCAGGCCCGGGAAGGCCGGGTCACGCCCCGATCCCCAGCACCGCGCCAGCGCATCGTCGGGCACGGGCAGGCGGTAGTTGCCGTGGCGCTGCTCACGAAACGGCGCCTTCAAGAAGCGGTCTGTCAGCAGTTGCTGGTGCTCCATCAGCTGCCGCGTCATCTCGGCATGTGCGGCCTGGGTGATGGGCTGGGCATTGGCCGCGCGCTGCACCAGCGCCTGCGCAAACTCCGCCGGGATCAAGAAGCTGACCTGCTCGCCATCGAGCCGCTTGGCCACGTTGACGCCCAGCACCCGGCCCGCGTCGTCCACGGCGGGGCCGCCGCTCATGCCCGGGTTGAGCGCGCCACCAAAAAAGATGCGCGGGTAAAAGCTGCGCTTGACCAGCCCGTTGTAGGTGCCCTCGGTCACCGCAAAGCCGATGTCCAGCGGGTTGCCCAGCGAGTAAATGCGCTCGCCCTGCGCCAGTGGGTCGGTGGTGGGGCGAAAGCTCAGCACCGGCGCAGCGGCTGTGCGCCCTTTGGCGCGCAGCACGGCCAGGTCACGCTGCACATCAAACGCCAGCAGCTCCACCTCGCCCTCTTGCCCCTCCATCGTCACGTACACGCCCCGGTAGCGCTCGGGCTCCAGCGCCAACTGGCTGGCCACGTGAAAGTTGGTGACGATCAGTCCATCGGCCGATACAAAAAAGCCCGAGCCAATCGACGCCTGCGTGTTGGCATTGCGCAGCAGCGTGCGGATCTGCACCAGCTTGTCGCGCGACAGCTCGTAAATGCGCCGCGCATCGCGCGAGAGCAGGGCTGCATCGGCGGCCATGGGTGCGGCGGCTGGTGTAGACGCCGCACCGTCCACAGGGGCACTGCCCGCCGGGCGAGTGGCCGGGGCGTTGGCTGCAGCGGGTGGGGGGGCGGGCTGCGCGTGCGCCAGCGCACACAGCAGCAAAAGCAGCGACGAGGTCGCCAGCCGCAAGGGCCGAATCGAAGGGAAGGGCATCGCGGTATTCTATGAACGCCCTGCGACAAGCCTTAGAGCGGCTAACAAAACTCTTCTAGCGTCGTTGCTGTGTCTTGTCGTACTGCCTGCGACCCAGCGCCTAGCCAGAACCGCTTCGCTGAGTTTTGTTAGCCGCTCTTATTGGCGTTGTCCATTCCGTCGGCCCCGTTTGCCGCCGGGCCTGCCATTCACCTGCCACTCCATCCCACTCACCCATGCAACCCACCCCCACCTATCCCATCGGCACGCCCGGCCAAGCCTGGGGCGCTGCAGAACGCGACCAGTGGCGCGCACGCCAGGTGCGCCAGCGCAGCTACGCCGACGACGTGCTCACGGCCATCGAGGCGCTGCGGGGCCGGTTGGACGTGGAGATGTACGGCGACGTGATTTATGTCGATGCGCAGCACCCGGCAGCGCGCTTTCCCCTGCGGGCCCTGCGCAGCCGCCAGTGGCAACCCGGCCTGCCCAGCGTGCTCGTGACCGGTGGGGTGCACGGCTACGAGACGAGTGGCGTGCGCGGTGCGCTGCGGTTTGCAGACACGCAGGCCGAGCGCTTTGCCGGCCGCGCCAACCTGCTGGTGGTGCCCTGCGTCAGCCCTTGGGCGTACGAGCGTGTTCAGCGCTGGAACTTCGACGCCATCGACCCCAACCGCTCGTTCCGCGACGGATCGCCCGCACAAGAGTCCGCCGCCCTCATGCGCCTGGTAGTGCAGCACCAGGCCCAATACGGCCCGTTTGCCGCCCACATCGACCTGCACGAAACCACCGACACCGACGAATCCGAATACCGCCCCGCCGTGGCCGCGCGCGACGGCAAGGTGTTCGAGCCCGGCAGCATCCCCGACGGCTTCTACCTGGTGGACGACACCGACAACCCCCAGCCCGCCTTCCAGCAAGCCATCATCGAAGCCGTCAGCCGCGTGACGCACATTGCGCCTGCGGACGACAAGAACGAAATCATCGGCACGCCCGTGGTGGCGCCGGGCGTCATCCACTACCCGATGAAGCAGTGGGGCCTGTGCGCGGGCATCAGCGGCGCGCGCTACACCACCACGACCGAGGTCTACCCCGACAGCCCCCGTGCCACGCCCGAGCAGTGCATTGAGGCGCAGGTGGCGGCGGTGTGTGCGGCGGTGGAGTTTGTGGCGGCCGACGCGCAGCGCTGAGGGTTGCGGCCCCGCGCGGTACGGCTTCGTACTTCGGGTGCTCTCTTAGCGCTCGTTATGCAGCGCTTCCCAAGGCCCCCAGCAACCTGGCGCTGACCTCGGCCTCATCGAGCGTGGCAAACGCCATGTTGTGCTGCTCCGTCAGCGGCCCATGGCCTGGCTCCATGCGGCCAGCGGCGTCGTAGCCCATGGCCTTGAACTTCCACGCCCCGCCGACCAGCTTGAGCGAGCCCACATGCGCGCCATCAGCGGTGTGTACGGACACCACGGCGGCGTTGATGGGTAGCAACTGCAGTGGCCCTGCCACCGGGCCGGGCGGTATGTGGGTGAGGGTGGGGGTGAATGGAGGCGTCATGGATGGGCTTTGCTGGTGCTGTAGCTGCTTTGGATGAAATCGGCCTGTAGCGCTAGATGGGTAAGCGCTGGCAGCTATCAATAGAAGAGCGTTCTGGGCTGAGATAGCGCCCGTGTCAGAACGACGACCCCGGCGCGCTCAAAAACGCCAGCTCTTCTGGCGTAGAGGTGCGGCCCAGCACCGCGTTGCGATGCGGGTAGCGGCCAAAGCGGTCGATGATGGCCTTGTGCCGGCGCTCAAAGTCCAGGTTGTTTTCCATGCCCGGCTGAGCGAACAGCTTAAGCGCTTGCTCATGAATCACGGCAGATTCACTGTGCATGTACGGCATGTAGGCAAACACGCGCTGCGCGGTGGGCAGACTGCGGTCCTGCCCGCTGGCCACCAGCTCTTGCGCCAGTGCCAGGGCCAGCGCGTCTTGCGCAAAGGCGTGGGCGGTGTCACGGTACACATTGCGCGAGAACTGGTCCAGCACCAGGATTTCTGCCAACCGGCCTTCTGGGGTGGCGCGCCAAGTGAACAGTTCGCAGCGGGCTGCGGCCTCCAGCGTGGGGCCGAAGCGGGTGCGGATGGATTCGTCCAGCGCCGTGTCTTTGGCGAAGTGCTGCTGGGGAGTGAGTTCAGAGAACCAGAACTGGAGGATCTGGGTAAATTGCGTTAGAGCCATGGCGTGGGTTTGGTTATAGGGGCGATGGCCAGGAGTTGTCGGTGAAGTTATCGCAACCTGAAGCGCTCAACGTAGGAGGCAGATCGCGCCGTGGGCGAGGTTAAGCCGCATTTCCTGTTTTCTAGTCGCGAGAATGCCCATTGATCACACTCTGCTTCGAATTCTTGACCCCACCCGTTTTCAATGTGAGCCAGTTCGTGAAGAACAGTGTGTGACAAGAACTGATATGGGCTACTTTCTAGCAGTTCACTTTCTGTCGCAAAGCCGGTGACGGCAAGTCCATCGATCACGCTACGTATCGACCGTTCATCGATAGCTCGTCGTACAGCGACGATGAAAGAGTGAGTGCGATTGGGTGGGAAGGCTGCTGCGATCGGATCGCCCCTAACGCTGTAGGCGTTGGCCTGGGCCCAAGACCTAATGGTCTCGGCTAAAACCAAAGATACCGTCTTGGTTGCGAAGCGCTTAATCAGTTCTTCGAGGTCTGAGCGGTATATCTCGACGTCTTGGATTTGCATGTGATCTGACGTTTAAGTAGCGAGCGTTGAAATGTCAGAACAACGCCTAGAGTCAACAATTTTTAGAAGGTGCGATGCGAGCATGATCATGTCTCGTGCCTCCTTCGCTTCGATCGCAACACGACGATGTGACGATGGATTCTTGTAGCTACCAATTGCTCCGGTCATTAGACTCATTAACGCGACGCGTTCGCCTCGCTCGGCGGTCATGTCAGTCAAAGGACCTTCTTCTGGATGAAAAGCTCGGCTTGCAAGTTGTACGCCAATCAGGTCATGACCTAAGTTCGCGGCGGTCCGTATTGAAACTTCCAGCGACTTGAACGCCTCGAAAACTGCGGTCTCGAACCTAGACTGAAAGAACAGTGGCCGGACGTGCTGCAGCAGTTCCGGATGCAGAAAGGTCTCTGGCAGTTGTTCACTTGTCATGAACTGCCTTAGAGCTTGATGGTCACGCAGAGCTTCGCCTTGGCGAGTTGGTACGTACCAATCGTTGTCTTGCTCTGGGTGTTTGGCGATAAATCCATTTGCTTCCAGCCACGACCAAGCTGCTGAGCAAGCAGTGCCAACTGCTCCGTCGGCTGTCTGTCCGGGCTGAGCGTACTCACGTTCTGCTTGGATGCAGAAGTTGCGTCGATTCCAGACCCCGCGCTCCATTTGGTCAGCGGACATAAGCACTTCGAGCACGTAACCGGCGAGATCTGTGATCGGCATCGTTGCGACGGCGTGTCCTTCTGGGACCAGTGAGCGAAGTGGGGTCATTTGCGACGTCAAAGGTAATGAAGATTGGAAATCCATGCAACATCGGCTGCAACCGAGCTGGAGCTTCTTCAAACTGAGCTCGCCTTTACGTCGACTAAAACGTGGGTCTGCCAACCGTGCTTTTCGGTGCCAACGAATCCATTTTGAATCAATGATCGTTTCAGCGAACGGGTACTTTCGGCTCAGCAGCAATGGTCGCTCTAAATCAAAAAAGCCAGCAGACTTGAGGTCTGCTGGCTTTTTCAAGATTCAAAGTGAAATCACTTCCCCCAAGAATCCTTCAACCCCACCGCCAAGTTAAACACCGGCTTCTCCGCCCGGTGATCCACCCGGTCCGCCACAAAGTACCCGTGCCGCTCAAACTGGAACTTGTCGTCCGGCTTGGCATTGGCCAATGACGGCTCCACGATGGCGGTCACCACCTTCAGGCTGTTCGGGTTCAGGCTTTCGATGAAATCCTTGCCGCCCGCGTCGGGGTGGGCGTCCAGGAACAGGCGGTCGTACATGCGCACTTCGGCGTTCACGCCGTCGGCCACGCCTACCCAGGTGATGGCGGCCTTGACCTTGACGCTGTCGGCGCCGGGGGTGCCGCTCTTGGTGTCGGGCACCACGGTGGCAAGCACTTCGGTGATGACTCCGTCAGCATCCTTGGTGCAGCCGGTGCATTCGATGACGTAGCCGCCCTTCAGGCGCACCTTGTTGCCGGGGAAGAGGCGCTTGTAGCCCTTGGGGGGCACTTCTTCAAAGTCTTCGCGTTCGATCCAGACTTCCTTGCCGATGGTGAAGTGGCGCACGGGGCTTTCCACGCCTTCGGGTGGGTGGGGCAGGGCGGGCAGGCTGCAGGGCTCCAGGTGGCCTGCGCCCATCACGTCGTCCCAGTTGGTCAGCACCAGCTTGACGGGGTTGAGCACGGCCATGCCACGGTGGGCCTTCAGCTCCAGGTCTTCGCGCAGGCAGCCTTCCAGGGTGCTGTAGTCGATCCAGCTGTCGGACTTGGTCACACCGATGCGCTCGGCAAAGGTCTGGATGGCGGCAGGGGTGTAGCCACGGCGGCGCAGGCCGACGATGGTGGGCATGCGGGGGTCGTCCCAGCCGTTGACCTTGTGGTCGTACACCAGCTGGGCGAGCTTGCGCTTGCTGGTGATGACGTAGGTGAGGTTCAGGCGCGCAAATTCGTACTGGCGGGGGGGCGGGCTGGACAGCAGGCCGCCTTCGGTCAGGCGCTCCAGCAGCCAGTCGTAGAAGGGGCGCTGGTCTTCAAACTCCAGCGTGCACAGGCTGTGGGTGATCTGCTCCAACGCGTCTTCAATAGGGTGCGCGTAGGTGTACATGGGGTAGATGCACCAGGTGTCGCCCGTGTTGTGGTGGGTGGCGCGGCGGATGCGGTAGATGGCCGGGTCGCGCATGTTGATGTTGGGGCTGGCCATGTCGATCTTGGCGCGCAGCACCATGGAGCCGTCTTCGTGCTGACCGTCCTTCATCTCGCGGAAGATGCGCAGGTTCTCAGCCGGGGTGCGGCTGCGGAAGGGGCTGTCCACACCGGGTTTGCTGAAGTCGCCCCGGTTCACGCGCATTTGTTCGGCGGTCTGCTCGTCCACGTAGGCGTGACCGGCTTCGATCAGGTATTCGGCCGCGCGGTACATGAAGTCGAAGTAGTCGCTGGCCTGGTAGGGTGCGGCGCTGCCGGGGGCCTGGCCGATCTGTGTCCAGTCAAAACCGAGCCATTTCACGGCGTCGATGATGCTGTTGACGTATTCGGTGTCTTCTTTTTCGGGGTTGGTGTCGTCAAAGCGCAGGTGGCACACGCCGCCGTAGTCGCGCGCCAGGCCAAAGTTGATGCAGATGCTCTTGGCGTGGCCCACGTGCAGGTAGCCGTTGGGTTCGGGCGGGAAGCGGGTGCGGATCTTGGCGGGGTCGGGCTCGCCCTGGGCCTGGTGGGCGGCGTCGCCGGGGGTGCCGGCCCAGCGGCGGGTGGCGTAGGTGCCTTTGTCCAGGTCGTGTTCGATGATCTGGCGCAAAAAGTTGCTGGGCTTGACGGTTTCAGCGGCCGCAGAGGTGGCAGTGGCGGCGGTATTGGCGGGGGAGGGGGTGCTCATCCAGCCATTTTAGGCGGCGGTTTCGTGACGGTTTACGCATTAAAACAAGCGCGTGTACGTTCAGACACAACGTAAAGACGGTTTTGTGCCATCCTTTTAGGCACTTGGTGCGTTGTGTACCGGTGAGGTGTGTCCTTTTGGTGGGCCGCCCTCATTCACTAGGAGATTTCCATGACGAAAACCCGTTCTGTTTCTACTGCGGCCGCTGTGGCGGGTGTGGCACTGGCCCTGTTGGCTGGTGCTGGCTCCGCCCAGGCCCGCGATGTCAATTGGTCCGTGGGCATTGGCGTGCCCGGCGTGGTGGTGGGGGCCAGCAATGGCTACTACGCCCCCGCCCCGGTGTACGTGGCACCGCCCCCTCCGGTGTATTACGCTCCCCCTCCACGCCCCGTGTACTACAGCGCTCCCCCGGTGTACTACACACCACCCCCAGCGGTGGTTTACGGCGGTTATGGCTACGGCCATCGCCACCACGGGCACGGCCACGGTCGCCACTGGGACCGCTGATCAGCCCTGGCGGCTGGTCTTTCACCAACCTCTTGGGCGCGAGTCGCTCATTGGCAGCGTTGCACAGGCTGCCTTTTACAGCGGTCCCTCGGGGCCGCTTTTTTCTTGGCACTTCATAATCCGGCCTTCTGGCCTGCCAGCGTGGCAGGCGTTGCCCCGGAGACCCTGTCTGTGACCGCCCAAAAAACCGTTTTTGTCCTCAATGGCCCCAATCTGAACCTGCTGGGCACCCGTGAGCCCGCCGTATATGGCGCGGCCACCCTGGCCGATGTGGAAAAGCTCTGCACTGACGCCTGCAATCGCCACGGTTTTGCGCTGCGTTTTCACCAAAGCAACCACGAAGGCGCGCTGGTGGACTGGATTCATGAGGCGGGCCGCCTGCATGCGGCGGGCGAGCTGGCGGGTGTGGTCATCAACGCCGGGGCCTACACCCACACCAGCATTGCCCTGCACGACGCCATCAAGGGCACGGGCATCACCCTGATCGAGCTGCACATCAGCAACGTGCATGCACGCGAGGCCTATCGCCACCATTCGTACATGGCGGCAGCCGCCAAGGCGGTGATGTGTGGGTTTGGCGTGCTGGGCTATGGCCTGGCGATCGATGGCCTGGCGCAATTGCTGGCCCAGCAGCCTGCTGCCTGACGGCCGGGCGCGCGGGGGATTCCACTGCCATGGCCCCGCTGCCCCTGCAAATTTCTGAGGACGAGGTCGAAATCACCGCCATGCGCGCGCAGGGGGCGGGCGGGCAGAACGTCAACAAGGTATCGAGTGCAGTGCGCCTGCGCTTTGACGTGGTGGCATCGTCGCTGCCCGAAGATGTGAAGGAGCGCCTGCTGGCCCTGCGCGACACCCGCATCACGCAAGACGGTGTGGTGGTCATCAAGGCCCAGCAATACCGCAGCCAGGAGCTGAACCGTGCCGACGCCCTGGAGCGCCTGAACGCGCTGGTCAACAGCGTGGCCGTGCCGCCCCGGGTTCGCCGGGCCACCAAACCCACCTATGGGTCCCAACAGCGGCGCCTGCAAACCAAGACGCAGCGGGGCGAGACCAAGGCGCTGCGGGGTCGGGTGCGCGACGGGTCATGATGCATTGATCCCAAGTTGTCCGGTGCTTCCCGCTGCACACCATGGGCCTGTCAATGTTTGATTGGCATCATCCGTAGAACAATCTGTCTGCCCTGCAGGACTTGGTATCACGGGCCATCAGTCCTACATTCATGGCATCCCTTGATGGAGTTGTCATGTCTGCCTCTGCCCAAGCCCCCATTCCAGTTTCTGCTGCAATTCCTGCCCTGTTTGTGTCGCACGGTGCGCCCTTGTTTGCGTTGGACGCTGGCACCACCGGCCCGGCGCTCACGCAATGGGGCCAGAGCCTGAAGTCGCAGTACCCCGGTCTGCGGGGTGTGGTGGTCATGTCGCCGCACTGGATGGCGCGGTCAGCGCAGGTGATGACCGGGCCGCAGCCCGCTACCTGGCACGACTTTGGCGGGTTTCCCCCCGCGCTGTACCAGCTGCAATACCCCGCCCCCGGCTCGCCCGCGCTGGCGCAAGAGGTGCTGGGCCTGCTGCAGGCCGCGGGTGTGGCGGCCCAGGGTGACGCGGCCCGCCCCTTTGACCATGGCGCCTGGGTGCCGCTGATGCATTTGTTCCCGCAGGCCGACGTGCCCGTGGTGCAGGTGGCGCTGCCCGTGGGCGCTGGCCCGGCCGAGGTGTATGCGCTGGGCGCCGCCTTGCGCAGCCTGCGCAGCCAAGGCGTGCTGGTGGTGGGGTCGGGCAGCATGACGCACAACCTGGCCGAGTTTTTTGGCGGCGAGCGCGCGCCCGCGCCCTATGTGCTGGAGTTCAGCCGCTGGATCGAGGATGCTCTGGCCCGTGGCGACATGGCGGCGCTGCTCAACTACCGCAGCCAGGCACCCCATGCCCACCGCGCTCACCCCACTGAGGACCATTTTTTGCCGATCTTTTTTGCGCTGGGTGCGGCGGGCGACGACCTGCACGCAAACTACTTGAGCCGCGAGGTGATGTACAGCATGCTGTCGATGGACGCTTTTGCCCTGGAGCCAGTGCACTGACACGGAACTCCTCGCACTCCACCCGTTTTTGGCCCTAAACCGTTTGAGGCGCACATATATGCTTACCTTGCCGCTCACATTTTTGCAGCGCCCCGCTGCTGCCACCACCCCCCGCCCCTGGCTGCTGGTGCTGATGCATGGCGTGGGCAGCAACGAGCAGGACCTGTTCAGCCTGTCGCCACAGATCCCGGACCGGTTCCATGTGCTGAGCCTGCGGGCGCCGTTTCGCATGGGGCCGGGTTCGCATGCGTGGTTTGATTTCTCCATCGAGCCGAGCGGCGAGCGCTCCATCAACGAAGAGCAAGAGGCGCAAAGTCGCGCGCTGATAGCCCAGGCGGTCGAGTCCGCCGCCGAACAACTGGGCATCCCGCCCGAGCGCGTGGTGGTGGGCGGCTTCAGCCAGGGCGGCATCATGGCTCTGTCGCTGCTGCTGACCCAGCCCGCGCTGATGCATGCGGGCTTGGTGTGGCACAGCCGCCTGCTGCCCCAGGTGGTGCCGCTCACGGCGCCCGCCGATGCGCTGCGCGGCAAGCAACTATGGCTGAGCCATGGCACGCACGACAACGTGATCCCGCTGGCCAACGCCCAGGCCATCGCTCATCACATGGCGCCGCTGCCGGTGACGGTGACGTACCACGAGTTCCCCAGCGCGCACGAAATTCGCCCGTCCGAGCTGGCTGCCACGGTGGCTTGGCTGGAGTCGCTGTCCACCACACCGACGGCGTTTTAAGCAGGGCATATTCGCGGGCCGGCCCGGGCCGGGCTACAACGCGTTACTGGGGCCTGGGTGTGCGGTTGTCCAATCGTGCAGTTCTCATGTGGGACTGAGAGGGAACGCCTGACGCCATGGAGCGTCGGACAAGGGTTGTTCCTGTGTTGAAGGAGAGCCCATGCCCGATCAAGACACCGCAGAATTCCGCCCCGCGCCAGAGCGCACTTCCTCCACCCTCTGGGTCGTGCTGGCCGCGCTGGTATGCGCAGTGGCGGCTGGCGCCGCCTGGTGGTTCTGGCTGCGGCCGGTAGAGCCAGCGGCAGCGCCACCCCCGGTAGTGGTCGCCCCCGCCGCACCGGCAGCGCCCCCGCCCGCCCCCGAGGCGTCGCGGCCGCAGAACCCTGTGGATGCGCTGGCACCGCCCGACGCCGCCTTGCCCGCGCTGGCTGAGTCCGACCCCCGGGTGGCAGAGCTGTTGGCCGAGCTGCTGGGCCGTGACAAGCTGGCGATGTTTCTGCAGACCGACGGTTTTGTTCGCCGTGTGGTGGCCACCGTGGACAACCTGGGACGTGCCCACGCGCCATCGCGCATGTGGCCGGTGCAGCCCACGGCGCAACGGTTTGTGGTGGATGGCACTGGCAACGCGCCCACCGCCATCGCGGCGGCCAATGCAGCTCGCTACAGCGCCTTCTTGGCGTTTGCCGAAGCGGTACCGATGGAGCCCGCCGTGGCGCTGTACGCGCGGATGTACCCGCTGTTTCAGCAAGCGTATGAAGAGCTGGGCTACCCCCGGCGCTACTTCAATGACCGCCTGGTGGCGGTGCTGGACCAGTTGCTGCAGGCGCCCGAGCCCGCGGGCCCGCTGCAGGTCAAGCTCACGCCCGTGAATACCGACGTGCCCAACCTGCGACCCTGGGTGCGCTACGAGTTTGTGGACCCCGCGCTGGAGGCGCTGCCCAGCGGCCAGAAGATCCTGCTGCGCATGGGCCCCGCCAACGAGGCGCGTGCCAAGGCGCTGATCCGCGAGCTGCGCAAGCGCGTGGCGACGAGCGGCGTGGCGCGCAAATAGCGTTCGCAGCGTTGCTTGCAGCAACAATGTGCATGCTCAGGCGCTGGGCAAGGGCAGGGCGGTCTTGTAGCGCACCTGCTTGAGCGCAAAGCTGGACCGGATCTTCTCCACGCCCGGAATGGGCGACAGCTGCTCCAAGATGAACCGCTCCAGCGCCCCGATGTCGGCCAGCGCCACGCGGATGAGGTAGTCGCTGTCGCCGCTCATCAGGTAGCACTCCATCACTTCGTCGTGCTCGGCAATGCGGCGTTCAAAGTCGGCCAGGGCTTCCTTGCTTTGCGTCTTGAGGCTGATGCTGATGAACACATTGAGCCCCAGCCCCAGCGCCGCCGCATTGGCCAGCGCCACATAGCGGCTGATGACGCCAGCCGCCTCCAGCGCCTTCACCCGTGCCAGGCAGGGCGAGGGCGACAGGTGTACGCGCCGCGCCAGCTCCACGTTGGACAAAGAGCCGTCGGCCTGCAGCTCGGCCAGGATGCGCAAATCGAGGGTGTCCAGTTTCATGTGCTGCAGTTTATGGCTTTGGCGGCATAAAGTGCCATGACAGCATGGCGTAAAAGGCAAAACGGCAACTCATTTGGAGCCAGCCTCGCTACAGTGGCTGCCATGAACGCCCTCACACCCCACGCCCTGCTGCAACAAGCCCCCGGCGCCCCGCTGGACGCCGACCCCGAAGAAACCGCCGAGTGGCGCGATGCCTTCCTGGCGCTGGTCGCCACCGAAGGCCCCGAGCGCGCGCGGCACATGCTGCAAGAGCTGGTGCGGGTGGCACGCACGCAGCGCATTGGCTGGCAGCCCGACCTGAACACGCCGTACGTGAACACCGTGGCGGTGCAGGACCAGCCCGTGTTCCCGGGTGACCTGGCCATCGAGGAGCGGGTGGCCTCCATCGTGCGCTGGAACGCGCTGGCCATGGTGGTGCGGGCCAACCAGGCGTATGGCGAGCTGGGCGGCCACATCGCCAGCTATGCCAGTGCGGCGGATCTGTTTGAGAGCGGCTTCAACCACTTCTTTCGTGCTCGCGAAGGGCTGGGCGAGGGCCAGCACCGTGGGGACCTGGTGTTCTTTCAACCGCACAGCGCGCCGGGTGTGTACGCGCGGGCGTTCCTCGAAGGCCGCTTGAGCGAGAAGGACCTGATGCATTACCGCCAGGAACTGACGGCCCCGGGCGCAGGCGCGCAAGGCCTGTCGAGCTACCCACACCCTTGGCTCATGCCCGACTTCTGGCAGTTCCCCACCGGCTCCATGGGCATCGGCCCCATCAGCAGCATCTACCACGCGCGCTTCATGCGCTACCTCACGCACCGCAACCTGCTCAACTGTGAGGGCCGCAAGGTCTGGGGCGTATTTGGCGACGGCGAAATGGACGAGCCCGAGAGCATGAGCGCCCTGACCCTGGCCGCGCGCGAGGGCCTGGACAACCTGGTCTGGGTGGTCAACTGCAACCTGCAGCGCCTAGACGGGCCCGTGCGTGGCAACGGCCGCATCATCGACGAGCTGGAGCGCTTGTTTGCGGGCGCGGGCTGGAACGTGGTCAAGCTGGTCTGGGGCAGCGACTGGGACGGCCTGTTTGCCCGCGACCTCACGGGCGCGCTGGTGCGCACGCTCGAAGGCACGGTGGACGGCCAGATGCAGACCTTCGCCGCCAAGGACGGCCGCTTCAACCGCGACAACTTCTTCGGTCAAAACCCCGAACTGGCCGCGCTGGCCCAGGGCATGACGGACGAGCAGATCGACCGCCTGAAGCGCGGCGGGCACGACCTCGTCAAGATCCACGCCGCCTATGCTGCAGCTAGCGCCCACAAGGGCCAGCCCACTGTGATCCTGGCCCACACCAAGAAGGGCTATGGCATGGGCACAGCAGGGCAAGGCAAGATGACCACGCACAGCCAGAAGAAGCTGGACGAGACCGACCTCATCGAATTCCGCAACCGCTTCAACCTGCCTTTGAGTGATGAGCAGGCGACCAGCCTCGCTTTCTATAAGCCTGCCGAAGACAGCGCCGAGATGCGCTACCTGCGCAGCCACCGCCAAGCCCTGGGCGGTTATCTGCCGCGTCGCGACACGACCTGCGATGCGCTGCCCGTGCCCGCCATCGAAAGCTACGCACAGTTTGCCCTGCAGGCCGATGGCAAGGAAATGAGCACCACCATGGCCTTTGTGCGCATGTTGGGTAGCCTGCTCAAGGACGCCACGCTGGGCCCGCGCATCGTGCCCATCGTGGCCGACGAGGCACGTACCTTCGGCATGGCCAACCTGTTCAAGCAGGTGGGCATCTACAGCAGCGTGGGCCAGCGCTATGCGCCCGAGGACATCGGCTCGGTGCTGAGCTACCGCGAAGCGCTCGATGGGCAAATCCTCGAAGAAGGCATCAGCGAGGCGGGTGCCATTGCGAGCTGGACGGCAGCCGCCACCAGCTACAGCGTGCACGGCCTGGCCATGCTGCCGTTCTACATCTACTACTCCATGTTCGGCTTCCAGCGCGTGGGCGACGCCATCTGGGCCGCAGCGGACCAGCGTGCACGCGGCTTCTTGCTGGGCGCCACCTCGGGCCGCACTACGCTGGGCGGTGAAGGCCTGCAGCACCAGGACGGCACCAGCCACCTGGTGGCCGCGACCATCCCCAACTGCAAGGCCTACGACCCAGCGTATGCGGGCGAGATGGCCGTCATCATCGACGCCGGCATGCGCGAGATGGTGACCGAGCAGCGCGACGTCTTCTACTACGTGACGCTGATGAACGAGAACTACGCCCAGCCCGACCTGCCCGCCGATGCGGCAGAGGGTGTGTTGCGTGGCTGCTATGTTTTCAGGAGCTATCCAGGCAATACGCACCAGCGCGACAGCGCAATTTCTTCCAAATCTGTCACGCTGATGGGCTCTGGTGCCATCCTGACGGAGGTGGTCAAAGCCGCCGAGCAACTCGCCAGCGAGGGTGTGGACGTGACCGTGCTCAGCGTCACCAGCTGGAGCGAGCTGGCCCGCGATGGTGTGGCCTGCGAACAGCGCTGGCTGGCGGGCGATGCGCAGCCTGCTCCCGCATGGCTGACGCAGCAACTGGCCTCAACCCGTGGACCGGTGATCGCCGCCACCGACTACGTACGCGCCGTGCCCGAGACGGTGCGCGCGCTCATCCCCGAAGGACGCAAGTATGTGACCCTGGGCACGGATGGATTTGGACGCAGTGACACGCGGGCAGCGTTGCGCCAATTCTTTGGGGTGGACGCTTCCAGCGTCGCCCAGGCCGCGCGGCGCGCGCTGGCTGCTGGCTGATGACGGGCTGGGCGCTGCACGAGCGCCTGCCGTCGTTTTGCCTGGCCTCCCGCTCTGGTGCCTGATGGCAGCGGGGGTGGGGTGAACGCCATTGCCCAATTTTGCTCAGGCTTCCTAAAATGGTTCAGCAACCGTGAGAGGGCGCCATGGCACATGTCATCTGGGACCATAACCCGCCGACCACCTGGGTAGCCAACGTGGACGGGCAAGCACTTTGCTCCATCAAGCGCAAAGACATTGGCGGGTGGACCGCCGCCTGGACAGACGACCGCCTGTGGCCGCCGCCCGCCCATCTGCCCAAGGCCATGGCGCAGCCCACCCAGTTTTTCAGCAGTCTGGAAGAAGCCAAGCAGGCGGTGGAAAGCGCTCTGGGGGCTTGAGGCGGTGCCCTGGAGCACTGCTGCAGTCTGAGTGACTGCGCTTGCGTGTACCGGCGGCGGCAAGCGCAGGGCTTCCAACCAATGTATGAGGGGCGTGGGCCCCTACGCATGCGGCCAAGCTCAGCCCGCAGGGCGCTGGAAAAATGCATCCAGCACCGGCATCAGCCCCGGAAACTCCTGGGCAAACCGTTCGCGGTTCACAAAGTACGCCTCGCAGGCCACAGCAAAAAACTCGGATGGCGAGGTGGCGCCGTACGCGTCCAGCCAGGGCCGTTCGGCGCCGAAGCGCTCGGCCATGATCACGCGTTCCCGAAACTGCTCGTAGGCGGGCTCCCAGGCTGCCCACCAGGCTTCATACGCCGCACGGCCGGTGCGTGTGCCCATAAAGCCTGCGGGCAGGGGCGGGCAGCCGTTGGGTGTGCCGTTCTTCATGTCGAGCTTGTGCACAAACTCGTGCACCACCACGTTGTGGCCGCGCGCCGTGTTCTCGGTGGCGTTGCTCACATGTTGCCAGCTCAGCATGATGGGGCCGCGCTCCATGGCCTCGCCCAGCAGCACCTGGGTGTGCTCGTGCACTACGCCCGCTTCGTCCATCGTCTGGCGGCGCGCCACGGCTTCGCCGGGGTGCAGCACGATGCCCACGAAATCGTCGTACCAGCCGAGCGCTTTGGCGGGGTCGCCCCAATGCAGCAGGGGCAGGCAGGCCTGCGCGGCAATGTCGATGGCCATGGCGTCGGTCACCGCGAGGCCATGGGCGCCGTGGAATTCCTTGTGGTGCAAAAAGAGGGCGCTCAGCACGCGCAGTTTGGCCTGGTCGTGCAGCGACAGCGCGGCCAGAAACGGGTAGCGCTGCACGGTCTGCAGCCACAGCGTGGCGGAGATGTCCGGCACCGGGGCCACGGCGGCGCGCACGCGGCGCCAAAGGCGGTTGAGCAAGGGGGGCATGGCGATCGGGCTGCGGGAGGTGGGCCCGCTCAGTTCATGACCGCTGTTACTTGGGGGCCAGGGACAGCCGTTCCAAGCCCGCGCTGGACAAACGCAGTGTTTCCAGGCGGGGGGGCAATGCCGCAGCGTCCCAGTCGCTCAGCACCACGCGTTGCAGCCCCGGCGCCAGCACATGGTTGGCTGGCCGGTGGGTGTGGCCGTGGATGAGGGTGTGTGCGCCAGCGGCCTGCAGCCAGGCGACGGCGGCGGGGCCGTCCACATCGGCATAGCTAGCGCCGGATTGTTTTTTGGCCTCGCTCTCCTGGCGGATGCCGCGCGCCTGTGCGCGGCGCGTGGCCAGGGGCTGGGTCAGAAACTGCTGCTGCCAGGCGGTGCTGCGCGCCTGCAGGCGAAAACGCTGGTAGTCCACATCGTCCAGGCACAGCAGGTCGCCGTGACTCAGCACATACCGCTGGCCGCCAAAGGCCAGGACCGTGGGATCTGCCAGGCCGGTGATGCCGCACGCGGCCAGGAAGGCAGGGCCCGCCAGAAAATCGCGGTTGCCGTGCATGAAATACACCGGCAGGCGCTGTGAGGCATCGCGCAGAAGTGCGCAACCCTGGGCCTCGAAGCTGCCGGGCTCGCGCAGGGCATCGTCGCCCACCCACACCTCGAACAGGTCGCCCAGGATGAAGAGGGCGCCTGCCGGGGTGCTCTCCAGATACTGCTGGAACGCAGCCACCGTGGCGGGCTCGCTGGCCTGCAGGTGCAGGTCCGAAATGAAATCGACCGTGCGCCAGTGCGGTGGAGCAACAAGCTCCTCGAACAGGGGCACGGTCGTCAACGGGGCGGCAGTCAAGGCCCGGATCAGGCGGTGGATTTACAGGGCCACGGCCTTGTCGATCACGACGGCGTCAAAAGGCACGTCGTCATGGAAGCCCTTGCGTGTGGTGCGCACGGCCTTGATGGCGTCCACCACGTCCTGGCCCTTCACGACCTTGCCGAACACGGCATAGCCCCAGCCTTGTGCGGTGGGCGAGCTGTGGTTCAGGAAGGCGTTGTCCACCGTGTTGATGAAGAACTGCGCGGTGGCGCTATGGGGATCGCCGGTGCGCGCCATGGCCAGGGTGTACTTGTCGTTCTTCAGGCCGTTCTGGGCTTCGTTCTCGATGGGGGCCTGGGTTTCCTTTTGCTTCATGTCGGCTGTCATGCCGCCGCCTTGGATCATGAAGTTCTTGATCACGCGGTGGAACACGGTGCCGTTGTAGAAGCCGCTGTTCACATAGCTCAGGAAGTTGGCCGCGGACTTGGGGGCTTTCTCGGCGTCCAGCTCGATGGTGATCACGCCTTGGGTGGCCGTTTCGGCCACGTTGATGGTCACGTGGAGTTCAACTTGTGGATTGCTCATTGCAGTGCTTTCTTCAAAAAATTCACTTCACCACGGTGGCGGAGTTGATGGTGATGGGAGTGGTGGGCACGTTCTGGTGGCCGCCCTTGTTGCCGGTGGCCACGGCTTTGATCTTGTCGACCACGGCGGTGCCTTCCACCACCTTGCCGAACACGGCATAGCCGTGGCCGTCCGGGTTGGGGGCGTTGAGCATGGCGTTGTCCTTCACGTTGATGAAGAACTGCGATGTGGCCGAGTTGGGATCGCCAGTGCGGGCCATGGCGATGGTGTAG
Organism: Acidovorax sp. Root70; assembly: GCF_001428225.1. Taxonomy (NCBI): domain Bacteria; kingdom Pseudomonadati; phylum Pseudomonadota; class Betaproteobacteria; order Burkholderiales; family Comamonadaceae; genus Acidovorax; species Acidovorax sp. Root70. Next base: position 40,689 of record NZ_LMHQ01000009.1, on the reverse strand, counting down.
GTATCGTTCTTGAGGCCGTTCTTGGCTTCGAGCGGAATGGGAGCCTTGGTGGGCTTTTGCTGCATGTCGGGAGTGAAGCCGCCACCCTGGATCATGAAGCCGTCGATCACGCGGTGGAAGATGGTTCCGTCGTAGTGCTTGCTGTTCACGTAGGCCAGAAAGTTCTCGACCGTCTTGGGGGCCTTGGCGGCGTCAAGCTGTACCACGATGTCACCCATCGACGTGGCCAGCTTGACCTTGGCGGTATCCTGCGCCTGGACCGGGGATGCTACCGAAAATATAGCTGCCAGGGCAATTCCGGCAAGCGCTATGGACGATTTTCTTTTGGAAATCATGCAGAACTCCTTATGTGAATAGGTGCCTCGAACCGAGGGTTTTCCGGTCCGGCGAAGGGCAAGGCAGCGCTGAAGTTACCACCGGTGCGCCAGCCCGACAGGCGGCAAGGCCGCAAGCCCCCTGGCTACGGGCGGATGTCAGGTCAGGGGCGCGAGGCTACGGGCTTGGTCGCGGCACGCGAAGCCGTGGGCTGGAACACATCGCGCAGCTTGGCCTGTTTCGATCTGACCGTGGGGTTGTTGGCCTCAAGCTGTTGGGCCTTGCCGTAGGACTCGTAGGCCAGCCGGGCGTAGATGTCGCCCATATTCTCGTGTGCAGCCGCGTAAGCGGGGTTGTTGCGCACGGCCATTTCCAGCGCGGTGCGGGCCTTGTCCAGCTGGTTCTGGTTGGCATACAGCACGGCGAGGTTGTTGTAGGGCTCGGGCAGCTCCGGGTACTCTTCGGTGAGCTTGGTGAAGGTGACGATGGCATCGGCCTGCTTGCCGGAATCTGTCTGCGCCACGCCGCGCAGGAAGCGCAGTTGCGGGTCACGCGGGTTGGCTGCCAGGCGCTCGTCGGCCTTGGTCAGTGCGTCCGCCGCCTTGCCCGCCTTGAGCAATTGGGTGATATCGGCGTAGTCGTCTGCATGGACCGCGCCCGCGCCCATCAGGGCGGTCAGTGCCAGGAGGCGCAAGAGGCGTGGGAGGGTGCGTCGGACTTGCTTCATGGGGGGTACCAGGGAGTTGGGCGGCTGCCAGCCCGGGCGGGGGCTTATACTGCGGCGGATTGTAGCTGAGGGGGTTGTCATGACGGTACGCTGTTGCCGCTGGTGATTTTGCTGGACGCCCCTTGCCGGGCCACCCCCTTCCAAGGGACTCGTTCCGCTGCTGCCGGGTGAATTTCTGTCTCTCACCCACCCCCATCAAGTCTCCCGTTACTGAAATCCCATGAGTTTGCGCATCTACAACACGCTGTCGCGTGCATTGGAGGACTTTTCCCCGCTCGAACCCGGCCACGTGCGCATGTATGTGTGCGGCATGACCATCTATGACCTGTGCCATATCGGCCACGCCCGCATGATGATGGCGTTTGACGTGGTGCAGCGCTGGCTCAAGGCCAGCGGGCTGCGTGTGACCTACGTGCGCAACATCACCGACATTGACGACAAGATCATCAAGCGCGCGCTGGAGCGGGGCATCACCATCCGCCAGCTCACCGACGAGATGATTGCGGCCATGCACCAGGACATCGGCCTGCTGGGTATCGAGCCGCCCTCGGTCGAGCCCCGCGCCACCGAATACGTGCCCCAGATGCTCTCGCTCATCGGCCAGCTCGAAGGAAAGGGCCTGGCCTATCGCGCGAGCAATGGCGATGTGAACTATTCCGTGCGCAAGTTCGACGGCTACGGCAAGCTGTCGGGCAAGTCGCTGGATGAGCTGCGTGCCGGCGAGCGCGTGGCCGTGCTGGATGGCAAGGAAGACCCGCTGGACTTTGTATTGTGGAAGTCCGCCAAGGCCGAGGAGCCGCCCGAGGCCAAGTGGGACAGCGCTTTTGGCGCTGGCCGCCCCGGCTGGCACATCGAATGCTCGGCCATGAGCTGCGCGACGCTGGGGGAGACCTTTGACATCCACGGCGGCGGCGCGGACCTGCAGTTTCCGCACCACGAAAACGAGATTGCCCAGAGCGAAGGCGCCACCGGCAAGCCGCTGGCGAAGTTCTGGGTGCACAACGGCTTCGTGCGCGTGGACAACGAAAAGATGTCCAAGAGCCTGGGCAACTTTTTCACCATCCGCGATGTGCTCCAGCAGTACGACGCGGAGACCGTGCGTTTCTTTATCGTGCGCGCCCATTACCGCAGCGCGCTCAACTACAGCGATGCCCACCTGGACGACGCCCGCCAGGCTCTCAAGCGTCTGTACACCGCGCTGAGCCTGGTGACCCCAGCCGACGTGGCCTCCATCGACTGGAGCAACCCCTACGCAGCCCGCTTCAAGGCTGCCATGGATGAAGACTTTGGCACCCCCGAGGCTGTGGCTGTGCTGTTTGAATTGGCGGGCGAGGTCAACAAGACCCGGTCGGCCGGTCTGACGGGGCTGCTCAAGGCACTGGGTGGCTGCCTGGGGCTGTTGCAGGGCAATCCCCAGGCCTTCCTGCAGGCGGGCGCTGCGGGTTTGGATGAAGCCGAGATCCAGGCCCAGATTGCCGCCCGCGCGGCTGCCAAGGCGGCCAAGAATTTTGCCGAGGCCGACCGCATCCGGCAGGCGCTGCTGGCGCAGGGTGTCGTGCTCAAGGACTCTGCCGCAGGCACGACCTGGGAAGCAGCACAGTGAGCCACGTTTTCATGCCAAATATGCCAGTAGTGCAGGTAGGGTAAGCAGTGGCAGCTTCTAAAAAGATAGCAAGCGATGCGCTGACAAACGAGCCAGTGATCGCCACGCCCGACTACTGGGCCGAGGCTTGCAAGCACCTGATGAAGAAGGACCGGGTGATGAAGCGCCTGATCCCGCAGTTTGGCGATGCCGCGCTGCAGACCAAGGGCGATCCCTTCATCACGCTGGCGCGGTCCATCGTGGGTCAGCAAGTCTCCGTGAAGGCTGCCCAGACGGTGTGGGAGCGTTTTGCAGCGCTGCCCCGCAGCATGAAGCCCGCCAGTGTGCTCAAGCTCAAGATCGACGACATGCGCGCCGCCGGCCTGTCAGCCCGCAAGGTGGACTACCTGGTGGACCTGGCCATGCACTTCGAGGGCGGCAAGCTGCACGTCAAGGACTGGGCCGCCATGGATGACGAGTCCATCATTGCCGAGCTGGTCGCCATCCGCGGCATTGGCCGCTGGACGGCCGAGATGTTTTTGATCTTCTATTTGATGCGACCCAATGTTTTGCCCCTCGACGACGTGGGGTTGATCAACGGTATCAGCCAGAATTACTTCTCTGGCGACCCCGTGAGCCGCAGCGACGCCCGCGAGGTGGCCGAGGCCTGGAAGCCCTGGTGCAGCGTCGCGACTTGGTATATTTGGCGGTCTCTGGACCCCCTGCCTGTGACCTATTGACACCATTGCAGGCACGCCGGTTACATTGCGTGCCATTCGTGGCAACCCCGCCGGGTGCGATCCCCTAGGAGAAAAACGTTGGCGAAAAAGACCTTTCTGGATTTCGAGCAGCCCATTGCCGAGCTGGAGTCCAAAATTGAAGAACTGCGCTACGTGCAGACCGAAAGTGCCGTCGATATCTCGGAAGAGATCGACCAGCTGAGCAAGAAGAGCCAGCAGCTCACCAAGGACATCTACAGCGAGTTGTCGCCCTGGCAGATCACCAAGATCGCCCGCCACCCCGAGCGCCCCTACACGCTCGACTACGTGCGCGACATCTTCACCGACTTCGTCGAGCTGCACGGCGATCGCCATTACGCAGACGATTTGTCTATCGTGGGTGGCCTTGCCCGCTTCAACGGCCATGCCTGCATGGTGTTGGGCCACCAGAAAGGGCGCGACACCAAGGAGCGCGCCATGCGCAACTTTGGCATGAGCAAGCCCGAGGGCTACCGCAAGGCCCTGCGCCTGATGAAGACGGCTGAGAAGTTCAAACTGCCCGTGTTCACCTTTGTGGACACGCCCGGCGCCTACCCAGGCATTGATGCCGAGGAGCGCGGCCAGTCCGAAGCCATCGGCCGTAACATCTTCGAGATGGCGCAGCTCGAAGTGCCCATCATCACCACCATCATTGGTGAAGGCGGCTCCGGCGGCGCCCTGGCCATCAGCGTGGCCGACCAGGTCGTGATGCTTCAGTACGCCATCTATTCGGTCATCAGCCCCGAAGGGTGTGCATCCATCCTCTGGAAGACCAGCGACAAGGCGCAAGACGCCGCAGACGCGCTGGGCATCACCGCCCACCGCCTCAAGGCCCTGGGCCTGGTGGACAAGATCGTGAACGAGCCCGTGGGCGGCGGACACCGCGACCACAAGCAGATGGCCGCCTTCCTCAAGCGCGCCCTGGGCGATGCCTTCCGTCAGGTGGCAGACCTCAAGACCAAGGACCTGCTGGATCGTCGCTACGAGCGCCTGCAAAGCTACGGCCGCTTCAGCGACACCAAGGCGGACGCCCGCTGAGCGCAGGTTTTCGGCCGACCCGTGTCGGCGCCGAATGCGCCAGCCTGGTGCTCCTCTAATGGCCCTTCGGGGCCGTTGTTGTTTTTGATGCCGAATCGCAGCGGCGGCGGACAGCGCCCCCCCTGGCGTAGAGACTGCTACTGGATGTAACATGCTCGAACACCGCCTGCGCGGGCGGTTCGAGGGGTGATCCATGTCGCTTCTGAAGACGCTCAAGGGCCAGATCCTGGTGGTGTCCACCGCCTGCATGGTGGCGGCGCTGCTGGTTCTCACGCTGGTGAACTACTTCTCGGCCCGCGCGCAGGCGCGGGTGTCGCTGGCGGAGGAGGGGCAGGCAACTGCCAAGAGCCATGCAGAGGCCATCGAGGAATGGACCCGTGCGAAAGCGGGAATCATTGCCGCCTCCGTGGCAGCCTTTGACGAGCCCGAACCCGCCAAGTCTCTGGCCATGCTGCGCGACGCGGGCAAGTTCAGCACAGCGTATTTCGGGTACGCCGACAAGAAGTACGTGTTTTCAGAGGCCCGCAACCTGCCGGCCGACTATGACCCCACCGCGCGCCCCTGGTACAAACAGGCCTCGCAGGCCGCAGCCCCGGTGGTCACACCGCCCTACATTTCTGCGTCCGACCAAAAGCTGGTCGTGACGTTTGCGGCCCCGGTGGGTGCGGGCTCTGCACTCAAGGGCGTGGCTGCGGGGGATGTCTACATGGAGTCGGTGGTTGCCAATGTGGCGTCCATTCAGCCCACCCCACAGAGCTTCGCCTTTCTGGTGTCAGCCGACGGCAAGATCATTGCCCACAAGGACCAGGGGCTCACGCTCAAGCCCATCACGGAGCTTTCCAAAGACCTCTCGATCGAGCCACTGCTCGCTGTGGCCAAGGACAAGGCGCTGCTGCCGACGGACATTGCCGGGCGCACTCGCCTGCTGAGTGTGGTGCCGATTGCGGGCACCTCCTGGATGCTGGTGGTAGCTCTGGACGAAAGCGAGGCCATGGCACCCATTCGCTCGATGCTGGCCACATCGCTGGTGTCCAGCGTGCTGGTGCTGATCGTGGCGGCGGGGTTGCTGGGTGTGGTGCTCACCCGGCGTTTGCGTCAGCTCACGCTGGTGCGCGATGCCATGCATGAGATCGGCGCGGGCGATGGCGACCTGTCGCGCCGTATCGATGCGCATGGCGAGGACGAGCTCGCGCAGATCGCGGGCAGTTTCAACAGTTTTGCGGGCAAGCTCTCGGGCGTGCTCGCGCAGATCCGGGACGCCAGCAGCTCGGTGCGCGTGGCCGCCGAAGAGATTGCCACTGGCAACCATGACCTGAGCGGCCGCACCGAGCTCACGGCGTCCAGCCTGCAAGAGACCTCGGCCTCCATGCAGCAACTCACTGAAACCGTGCGGCACAACGCAGACTCTGCGCGCCAGGCCAACCAGCTCGTGGCCCAGGCTTCCAACGTGGCGCAGCATGGCGGACAAGTGGTGGGCAATGTGGTGACCACCATGGACCATATCAACGCGGCTTCGCGCAAGATCAACGACATCATCGGTGTCATCGACGGCATTGCCTTCCAGACCAACATCCTCGCGCTGAACGCCGCAGTGGAAGCGGCGCGGGCGGGCGAGCAAGGCCGGGGCTTTGCGGTGGTGGCGGGCGAGGTGCGCAGCTTGGCTCAGCGCAGCGCCGAGGCGGCGCGCGAGATCAAGACCTTGATCAACACCTCGGTGGAGCAGGTGGAAAACGGCTCGCGTCTGGTGCATGACGCGGGCACCACCATGACCGATATTGTCACTTCTGTTCAGCGCGTGACCGACATCATGGCCGAGATCACGGCGTCCACCAACGAGCAGAGCACCAGCATCAACGAGGTGGGGCAAGCCGTGGCCCACCTCGACCAGATGACCCAGCAGAATGCGGCGCTGGTGGAGGAGAGTGCTGCCGCCGCGCAGAGCCTCAAGGACCAGTCGGTGCGGCTGTCGGAGGTGGTGGGCACCTTCCGCCTGTCCACCGACTCCACCCAGGCTGCGCCACGGCTGTCCCCGCCGGGCGGCTGAGCGGTTGGTCGGCTGGGGGCTCAAGGCATCCCAGGGTTGGAGACTCTGGCGCCGTGATAATCGGCGCCCATGTGCCGTCGTATCCTCTTTGTGCTTTTCGCCCTTCAGATGATGCTTGGAGCGCTTACGACTGGGCGGTATTGCGAGCCTGAAGGGCAGATGCCATGACCCAATCGATGGACGCGGCTTTGCAGGCCTTTGCGCCCGCGCTACCCATGGCGGTGGCGTTGAGCGGGGGCGCGGACTCGACCGCACTGCTGCTGGGCTGCGCGCGTCGCTGGCCCGGGCAGGTGCTGGCCATCCATGTACACCACGGGCTCCAGAAGGCTGCCGACGGTTTCGAGCAGCATTGCGTGGCCTTGTGCGACCAGCTGGGTGTGTCTCTGCGTGTGCAGCGACTGGACGCGCGCCCCGCGCCCGGCCAGAGCCCCGAAGATGCCGCCCGCCAAGCCAGATACCAGGCATTGACGGCAGTAGCGCTGGAGAATCATGCAGTGGGTGCTATTCAATCCATAGCAATTGCGCAGCACGCCGACGACCAGGCCGAAACCCTGTTGCTCGCTTTGTCGCGCGGCTCAGGCGTGGCGGGGCTGGCCGCGATGCCCGCCCGGTGGGAGCGGGGAGGGCTGGTCTGGCACCGTCCGCTGCTGCAAGTGGCAGCAACGGATGTGCGTCACTGGCTCAAGGCACGGGGCCAAGCCTGGGTGGAGGACCCCACCAACACCGATGTGCGCTTTACGCGCAACCGCATTCGGGCGCAACTGCTGCCCGCGCTGGATGCGGCCTTTCCCTCCTTTCGCGATACCTTCGCTCGCTCGGCTGCCAACGCCGCCCAGGCGGCTGAATTGCTGCAGGAGATGGCGCAGCAAGATCTGTCCCTGGTGGGCATCCCCCCTGGGATCAAGGCCTTGCAGGAGCTCAGTCGCGCGCGCCAAGCCAATGCATTGCGCCATTGGTTGCGCCATACGCACCACACCACGCCGACTGGGGCGCAGCTGGGTGAATTGCTGAACCAGATCCAGTGCTGCACCACGCGGGGCCACCAAATCCGCATCAAGGTGGGCCGTGGGGTTGTGGTGCGATCGGGGTCCACGCTGGGCTGGTGCAGTCCGTAGATCCCGGGGGGGGCTTTGTTCGCGCTCGGAGACGGCGGATGTTGAAGCCAACCGATGTATCCCGCATCGCAGCCCGCCGCGACAAGGTCAAGCTGTCAGGGGGATCGGCGAAAGGTATCTTCAGCGGACGGGGCATGGGCGGCCTCAACAGCCGGAACCCCCTCTGAAATGAGGCATAATAGCGGGATTGGAAACGTGACCGAGTGGCCGAAGGTGCTCCCCTGCTAAGGGAGTATGGGGTGTAGAGCCTCATCGAGGGTTCGAATCCCTCCGTTTCCGCCAAGATAAAGCCCAAGCGATTCAGTCGCTTGGGCTTTTTTCTTGCGTCCCGCGTCTACGCCGTTCTGTATGGGCAGGCTTGGGGGCCAGAGTTCATCTCAGGTTCACTCGTCGATCGAAGCGCTCCACCGGCTGCCCCAGTCACTCCCCTTGTTGCTGACCTTGTCGATCTCGCGCCGGTCGCGCTTCGTGGGGCGCCCCTCCTGAAGGGCTGCTGCAGGCTCAGGGGCCAGGCGGCGTATTTCCGCTGCTTTTTCGCGGGCGGCGATGCTGTCAGGGGTTTCCTCATACAGCTGTTGGGCTACAGGCGCGGGGCCCCGGGCGCCGCTCAGGCCCCGTACGAGCACGGTGCGCGCCACGGGCCCTTGGCGCAGCGCCACGGTGTCGCCGCAGCGCAGGTCGCGCGCGGGTTTGGCCAGCTGGCCATTAACGGTGACCCGTCCCTTGCCGATTTCTTCCGTGGCGAGGCTGCGGGTTTTGTAGAAGCGGGCGCACCAAAGCCACTTGTCCAACCGCATCGTCTCCGAGGTATTCATGGGCGAGATTGTGCCGCCTGCACCGTCGACGCGCTGTCAGTCAGGGGCGCAGGCAGCGGCAGGCGAACAACAGCATCCAGCCCCGTCACCTTGTGCCCCTGGACCCGGTTGGTCAGTGCGATGCTGCCTTCCAGGGCCTGCACAATCTCATGGCAGATGGCCAGGCCCAGGCCGCTGCCGGTACGCACGTCGCCCGCCGAGAAGGGCTGGAACAGCCGGGCCGCCAGCTCGTCATCAATACCGGTGCCGTGGTCACTGATCGTGAGCGCCACATGCCGTCCGTCGCTGCGCAGGTCTACGGTCAGCTCGCTGCCTGGCGGTGCATGGCGCACGGCGTTGTGCAGCAGGTTGCGGCTCAGTTCGCGCAACATCCATTCGTGGGACTGCACCAGGGTGGGCTCGGTGTGAATGCCGAAGTCCAGATCGCGCTGGGCGATCAGCGGTGAGATCTCCAGTGCCACCGTGCGCAGAATCTCGTCAAACCGCGTGTTGGGTGGCGCGCTCTGCTGGCGCAGCTGTTCCACCTTGGCCAGGGCCAGCATCTGGTTGGCGAGCTGGGTGGCGCGGTCCACGGTGTCGCTGATTTCATGAAGGGCCTGCTGCGGCTCGACGTCTCCGCGCAGGGCCGATTGCACCTGGGTCTTGAGCACGGCCAACGGTGTGCGCAACTGGTGGGATGCATCGCGCACAAAGCGCTTTTGGTGCCGCAGCAGGTGGCGCAGGCGCTGCATGACCTCGTTGGTAGCGTCGACCAGCGGCTGCAGCTCGCGCGGGGCCAGGGGGGCGGCGATGGGGCTCAGGTCGCCTTCGCGCCGGGCCTGCAGCTGCTGGCTGAGCTGGCGAACGGGCTGGGTGGCGCGCTGTACCACCAGCACCACGGTGAAGGCGATCACCGCGATCAGCAGTGCCTGGCGCAGCAGGGTGTTGCGCAGGATCTGAAGGGCCAGGGTCTCGCGCACTTCCAGCGTCTCGGCCACCTGGATCACCGCCATGGCGCGCCCCTGAGAGCTGGCCACCGGCTGCAGCAGCACGGCGACGCGCACATCGCGGTCGCGAAAGCGGTCGTCGTAAAAGTCCACCAAGGCCGCGTAGGGCGGGCGGGCAGGGATGCTGCCGTGCCACATCGGCAGGTCCTCGAAGCCCGACACCATCTCGCCCTTCAGGGTCGAGACGCGGTAGAACATCTGGCTCTGGTTGTCGGCTTCAAAGGCCTCCAGGGCGGAATACGGCACGATAGCGCGCAGCTGCGCCTCCTCGTCAAACCCTTTCACATCCAGTTGCTCGCTGATGCTCTTGGCGGATGCCAGCAGGGTGCGGTCGTAGGCCGTGTTGAGGGATGCCAGGGTCTGGTGGTACAGGCTCCAGGTGTTGAAGCCGATGAACAGCACCACCGGCAGCAAGATGCCCAGCAGCAGGCGCCGCCTTAGCGAGTGGTGGCGCACGCCTTTGGGGCTCATGTGTCTGCCCGTAGCAGGTAGCCCAGGCCGCGCAGCGTCATCAACGTCAGGCCCGTGCCTGCCAGCTTTTTGCGCAGCCGATACACCACCACCTCGATGGCTTCGTATTGCACGTCCAGCTGGCCCGGAAACACCAACTCATACAGCCGTTCCTTGGTCACCGCATGGCCGGGCTGGGCCAGCAATGCGTGCATTAAAGCCAGCTCGCGCGGGGTGAGCTCCATCACCTCACCGTTCAGGTACAGCGCGCCGCTGTCCTTGTCATAACGGATGGCGCCAATCTGCACGGTGCTGGGGGCGAGGGGTGCCACGGCGGGGTCTGCGCTGCGGCGTACCAGGGCGCGCAGGCGGGCCTCCAGTTCGTCCAGGTCAAAAGGTTTGGGCAGGTAGTCGTCGGCTCCGGCGTTCAAGCCCATCACACGGTCGCCCACGGTGCCACGCGCTGTCAGGATGAGCACGGGGGTGCGCAGGCCGCGCGACCGGGCCTGCTGCAACACCTGCAGACCGTCCAGGCCAGGCAGGGTCAGGTCCAGGATGACGGCATCGGGCTGCAGTGCGGTCCACTGGCTGAGCGCCGCGCGCCCGTCGCCCACGGCCGTCACCTCCATGCCGCGCCGAGTCAGTGCGCGGTGCAGCGTGGCCTGCATGGTGGGGTCGTCTTCTACAAGGAGCAATTGCATGCGCGGCACCATAGCACCGTCTCATTGGGCCCGGCGCATGAGTGTTTTCCCTGAGTCTGAGGACAGCCGTTTGACAGGCAGCGCGCGCATCATCGGGCGGTTCGCAAACCTTATCAGGAGACAGACACATGCGTCGCGATACCTTTCTGAAATCACTGGCCGTCATGGCCGCTGCGGGTGTGTTGCCCGTGTCGGCCCAGACGGCGTCTGCCATCAAGATGATGATCCCTGCCAACCCGGGTGGGGGCTGGGACACCACCGGCCGTGCGCTGGGCAAGGCGATGCAGGATGCGGGCACAGCCTCGTCAGTGTCCTATGACAACAAGGGCGGCGCAGCGGGTGCAATTGGTCTGGCGCAGTTCGTCAACGCCAGCAAGGGCGACCCGAATGCACTGATGGTGATGGGCGCCGTGATGCTGGGTGGCATCATCACCGGCAAGCCCCCGGTGGGCCTGGACAAGGTCACTCCCCTGGCGCGCCTGACCAGTGAATACAACGTGTTCGTGCTGCCCGCCAACTCGCCCTTCAAGACCATGAAGGACGTGGTGGACCAGCTCAAGAAAGACCCCGGCAGCGTGAAATGGGGCGGTGGCTCGCGCGGCTCCACCGAGCATATTGCTGCGGCCATGATCGCCCGCGAAGTGGGTGTGGACCCCGCCAAGATCAACTATGTGGCGTTCCGTGGGGGTGGCGAGGCGACTGCCGCCATCCTGGGCGGCAACGTCACCGTAGGCGGCAGCGGCTACAGCGAGTTCTCCGAGTACATCACCGCCGGCAAGATGCGCCCCGTGGGTGTGACTTCGGGCACCCGTCTCAAGGGCGTGAATGTGCCCACGCTCAAGGAACAGGGCATCAACGTGGAGATCGGCAACTGGCGCGGCGTGTACGGCGCGCCGGGCATCACGCCAGAGCAGCGCAAGGCCCTGATCGATGCGCTGGCCAAGACCTTCAAGCACAAGGCCTGGCAGGACGCGATGGAAAAGAACGGCTGGACCCCTGCATGGATGGCCGGCGACGAATTCGCCAACTTTGTGGACGCAGAGTTCGCCAGCATGCGCGCCACGATGGCCAAGTCCGGAATGATCTGATCTCGAAGCAAGGCGCGGCAGTCGCCTTCTCCCTCCTGGTGGATGGAGGCGGGCGTTGCCGTGCACTGGTTGGTGCGAAGGAAAAAACATGACACAACAACATTCATCGCGCTCCAAGCCCTTGCAGACCCTCATCGGGGTGGGGTTGGTGGTGCTGGCGCTGGGCCTGGCCTGGGGGGCCAGCTCGGTCAGTTCAGAGGCCGGTTATGGCGGCGTGGGCCCCAACTTCTTTCCCTGGGTGGTCAGCATTGCCATCCTGGTCTGCGGCGTGCTGTGTGTGGTGCATGCGCTGAACGGCGGGTTTCGCGAGCTGGAAGAAGGCTCTGGCGACGAGCGGGCCCACTGGAAGGGCTTCATCTGGGTGTCGGCGGGGCTGCTGCTCAACGCCCTGCTCATCACCACGTTGGGCTTCATCCTGAGCTGTGCGTTGTGCTTCGTGCTGTCGGTGCGGGGTTTCAAAAGCTCGGAAGGTGAACTGGACCTGCGCCTGCAGGCCTGGATCAAGGATTCCTTCATCGGTATCGCGGTAGCGGCCCCGGTGTACTGGATGTTTACGCAACTGCTGGCCATCAACCTGCCCGGCCTGACCAACACGGGGTGGCTGTAAAGCCTGCATGTCATGGATACGTTAAACCTTTTGATGCAGGGTTTTGCCACGGCGGCAACACCCATCAACCTGATGTGGGCCTTTGTGGGCTGCATGATCGGCACCGCCGTGGGCGTGTTGCCCGGTATCGGCCCGGCCGTGGCGGTGGCCATGCTGTTGCCCATCACCGTCAAGGTCGAGGCTACGGCCTCGATGATCTTCTTTGCGGGCATCTACTACGGCGCCATGTATGGCGGTTCCACCACATCCATCTTGCTCAACACCCCGGGTGAGGCCGGGTCCATGGTCACGGCCATGGAGGGCAACAAGATGGCCAAGCATGGGCGTGCCGGTGCGGCCCTGGCCACAGCCGCCATCGGGTCGTTTGTGGCGGGCACCATTGCCACGGTGCTGGTGACCTTTTGCGCGCCGCTGGTGGCTGAATACGCCATCCGCCTGGGCCCGCCGGAGTATTTCATGCTGATGGTGCTGGCCTTCACCACGGTGAGCGCGGTGCTGGGCAAGAGCACGCTGCGCGGCATGGTGGCGCTGTTTGTCGGCCTGGCCATGGGCCTGATCGGCATCGACCAGATCACGGGCCAGGCGCGCTACACCGGTGGCGTGCCCGAGTTGATGGACGGCATCGAGGTCGTGCTGATCGCCGTGGGCCTGTTTGCTGTGGGCGAGGCGTTGTACAACGTGATGTACGAAGGCAAGTCCGACGAAACCCAGAACCGCCTGACCAGCACGCACATGACCAAGGAAGAGTGGAAGCGCTCCTGGCCCGCGTGGCTGCGCGCTACCGCCATCGGCTTTCCGTTCGGCACCGTGCCCGCGGGCGGCAGCGAGATCCCGACCTTCCTGAGCTACGCCGCTGAAAAGAAGCTGAGCAAGCACAAGGAAGAGTTCGGCACCACCGGCGCCATTGAAGGCGTGGCGGGCCCCGAGGCCGCCAACAATGCAGCCATCACGGCCACGTTGATTCCGCTGTTGACCCTGGGTATTCCCACGTCGAACACCACGGCCATCCTGCTGGGTGCGTTCCAGAACTACGGCATCCAGCCCGGCCCGCAACTGTTCGACACCAACGGTGCATTGGTGTGGGCGTTGATCGCGTCGATGTACATCGGCAACGTGATGCTGCTGATCCTGAACCTGCCTCTGGTGGGACTGTGGGTCAAGCTGCTGAACATCCCCAAGTCGTACCTGTACGCGGGCATTCTGGTGTTCTCCACGCTGGGTGTGTACGGCATGCGCCAGAGCGCGTTCGACCTGGTGCTGCTGTATGCGATTGGCCTGCTGGGTGTGGTGATGCGCCGCTTTGACTTCCCTGCAGCGCCTGTGGTGGTGGGCATGATCCTGGGCCCGTTGGCCGAGGCGCAAATGCGCAATGCCGTGTCGATTGGCGAAGGCAAGTGGACGATCTTCCTGGAGCGCCCCGGCTCGGTCACCCTGATCGTCATCGTGCTGGCGGTGCTGATCGTGCCGCGCCTGCTGCGCCGCTGGGCGGCCCGCAAGATGGCGCTGGCAGAGGCCTGAGGCCCTGGCGAGGCTCCCGGCCCGCGCCCATAAAAAAACCGCGCCACCCGGCGCGGTTTTTTTTCGTCCAGACGGCGCGGGCGAATCCGTGCCGACGATTTTCTTAGCAAGCCAGACCCCGAGGCGCTGTGCTCCCGGTGCCCTCCCCACCAGGCGACTTGCTGCGAACTCGGTGCGAATCGTACCATAAAATGCGAATAATTCTTATTTGCAGGATGGGCGCATGTCTTCATTTCCGCAGGAGTTTCTGGTGCTCTGCCGCCAACTCGGTGAGGTCCAGCAGCGTTGCAGCGCCGCCCTGGCAGCGCAGGCTGCCGAGATCCAGGCGCTGCAGGCCGAGGTGGTGCGGCTGCGCGGCGCCGTGGTGCTGCGCGACACGCGGTTGGCCCTGGCGCAGGACGAGTTGACGCAGTTGCAGGCCATGGCCCCCGGCCTATGGCGGCGCCGGGCCGTGGCGCGCCACATCAGTGCCTTGGTCGATCGCATTGCTGCGCTGTCACGCGAATGCCTGCGGTGGCGCCTGGCGGCCGGGGGCCAAGCCCGGGTAGACGGTGGCGCACCGCTGCAGGGTGAGGAAAGGGCTACCCACGCCGGTCCTGGCAGCGACGTGGCGGTGGGCGCTTCACGCACGGTGCGGCCCGTGGCGGTGGCTGTGGCGAAGGGCCGGGCTGCGGATGCCGCGTTTGACGCCAGCCTTGCCGCGGCCAACCTGGTGATCTGCCAGACCGGGTGCCTCAGCCATGACGACTACTGGCGCGTGCAGGACCATTGCCGCCGCACGGGCAAGCCCTGCATCCTGATAGACCCGCCATTGGCCGCCAGCGTTGCCGTCTCCAATCTGCCACTCACTGCCTCCGTGATGCATTTTTATGAGGAAAATGGCCGGTAGTGCCGGTGTAGATTGGAGTAGTTGCTATGTTATGGATAGCGTCTAAGGATCCGGTGAAAGGTGTGACTGCGCCGTGGCCATGCGCTGGAGGCCCCTGGCGTCCACCCGGCCGCCTGCGGTAAGCATGGGGCTTTGTGCGGTGCGCTGCCGCGCTACCATCCACGCATGCCCCTGATCACCGACGACGCCCCCGCTTTGCCGCTGGATGCCCAGGGCATTCTGGAACTGGCGGCACGCTCCATGTTCCAGCTGTTCTCCAGCGTCAGCCAGGGCATGTTCCTGGTGGACCGCAGCGGGCGCATCGTGTGGGTGAATGAAGGGTATCAGCGCTTTCTGCCGGACCTCGGGTTTTCGTCGGTGGACCAGTTCGTCGGCCGCACGGTGGAAGAGGTGATCCCCAACACCCAGATGCGCCGCGTGCTGGAAACCGGCCAGCCCGTGCTGATCGACCTGCTCACCAACAAGGCGGGTACCTTTGTGGTCAGCCGCATCCCGCTGCGCGACGATGCCGACCGCGTGATCGGCGCCATTGGCATCGTGCTGTTCGACCACCCCGAGACCACGCTGCAGCCCCTCATCAGCAAGTTTGCGCTGCTGCAGCGCGACCTGGACGACGCCCGGCGTGAGCTGGCCAGCCAGCGACGCCGTAGCCTCGCGGTGGCGGGCGATGGCGAGCGGCGGTCCAAGTACACCTTTGCCAGCTTCATCGGCTCCAGCCCTGCGGCGGCCGAGGTCAAGCGCCAGGCGCGGCGTGCCGCGCAGTCCAGCAGCCCCGTGCTGCTGCTGGGCGAGACGGGCACCGGCAAGGAGTTGCTGGCCCACGCGATTCATGCGGCATCGAGCCGCGCCAGTGGCCCGTTTGTCAGCGTGAACATCGCCGCCGTGCCCGACACGCTTCTGGAGGCCGAGTTCTTTGGCGTGGCGCCTGGCGCCTACACCGGCGCCGACCGCAAGGGCCGCGACGGCAAGTTCAAGCTGGCCGATGGCGGCACGCTGTTCCTCGACGAAATCGGCGACATGCCGCAGAGCCTGCAGGCCAAGCTGCTGCGCGCGCTGCAGGAGGGCGAGATCGAGCCGCTGGGCAGCAACAAGCTCGTGCCCTTCAACGTGCGCATCCTGGCCGCCACCTCGCGCGACCTGGCCGCGCTGGTGCGCGAGGGCAAGTTCCGCGAGGACTTGTTCTACCGCCTGCATGTGCTGCCTGTGCGGGTGCCCCCGCTGCGCGTGCGGCGCGGCGACATTCCCGCGTTGGTCGAAGCCCTGGGCGAAGACCTGGCGCTGCGCAACGGCACGCCGCCGCCCGAGCTGCTACCCGACGCCATGGCCCTGCTGGCGGGCCAGCCCTGGCGCGGCAACATCCGCGAGCTGCGCAACGTGCTGGAGCAGGCGGTGATGCGCGGCGAAGGCCAGTCCATCGACGCCGCGCAGCTGGAGCGCATCCTGCGCGAGGCGGGTGTGGAGCCCGCAGCCCCCGCCCCGGTGCAGGACCCGGGCCACGCCACCGATGCCGAGGACGAAAGCCGCTACCTGCGCCCGCTGGCCGAGCAGGTGGCTGAGCTGGAGCGCAAGGCCATCGCCGCCACCCTGAAGGCCCATGGGGGTAACAAGCTGGCTACCGCCAGGCAGCTGGGCATTTCGCGCGCCACACTCTATGGGCGTCTGGAAAACCCTGAATAAAAATCAGACAAATGTCTAAAAATAAGACATTTAGTATGTCTTTAAATCAGTCAGTGTCGCCAGGGTGTCAGTAAAAGTATCTTTGAAATCAAGCACTTGGATGCTGGCACAGACTGTGCAATAAAGAAGCATCACAACAGGAGACATCGCCATGCAACGTCGCACTCTGGTCGCCCTCGCTTCCGCAGCCGTTACCGCCGCCACACTTTCTGCCCCCGCGTTTGCGCAGACCGGTGAAATCCGCATTGCCCACGTGTACAGCAAGACGGGCCCCCTGGAGGCCTACGGCAAGCAGACCCAGACCGGCCTGATGATGGGCCTGAACTACGCCACCGGCGGCAGCATGACCGTCAATGGCAAGAAGCTCGTCGTGATCGAGAAGGACGACCAGGGCAAGCCCGACCTGGGCAAGAGCCTGCTGGCTTCGGCCTACTCCGACGACAAGGCTGACATCGCCGTCGGCCCCACCTCCAGCGGCGTGGCCCTGGCCCTGCTGCCCGTGGCCGAGGAATACAAGAAGATCCTGCTGGTCGAGCCCGCCGTGGCCGACGCCATCACCGGCGACAAGTGGAACAAGTACATCTTCCGCACTGGCCGCAACAGCAGCCAGGACGCCATCTCCAACGCCGTAGCCATCGACAAGGCCGGCGTGACGGTAGCCACGCTGGCGCAGGACTACGCCTTTGGCCGCGACGGTGTGAAGGCCTTCAAGGACGCGCTGAAGAACGCCAAGCTGGTGCACGAGGAATACCTGCCCACCACCACCACCGACTTCACCGCCGGTGCCCAGCGCCTGATCGACAAGCTCAAGGACGTGCCCGGCCGCAAGGTCATCTTCATCATCTGGGCTGGCGCGGGCAATCCGTTCAAGATCGCTGACATGGACTTGAAGCGCTATGGCATCGAGATCGCCACCGGCGGCAACATCCTGCCCGCCATGGCTGCGTACAAGAACTTCCCCGGCATGGAAGGCGCCACGTACTACTACTTCGGCATCCCCAAGAACCCCGTGAACGAAGCCATGGTGGCCGCGCACTACAAGGAGTTCAAGACCCCGCCAGACTTCTTTACGGCCGGTGGCTTCAGCTCCGCCATGGCGCTGGTCACGGCCCTCAAGGCCACGAACGGTGACACCAACACCAACAAGCTCATCAAGACCATGGAGGGCATGAGCTTCGAGACCCCCAAGGGCAAGATGACCTTCCGCAAGGAAGACCACCAGGCCATGCAGAGCATGTACCACTTCAAGATCAAGGTGGACCCGGCCTTTGCCTGGGGCGTGCCCGAGCTGGTGCGCGAGATCAAGCCTGAAGAAATGAATGTGCCGATTCGCAACAAGCGATAAGCCGGTCTTTCGACTCCGTCAGAGTGATGGCGAGTTGGTGAGTTAGCGAGGCCCGTCGGACAGGACCACCGTCCTGCTCCGTCGGGGCACATCCCGCAGGGGCGGCCGCCCCTCTTTTTCCAGTGAATTGATGCATGAGCTCCCGGGTTGACACGGGGGCTGGGTCGGTTTTTCTCAAAAATTATTTGGAGACAAGACAACATGGCTTTCAATTTCATCCGGGCGGCTGCAGCAGGGGCTGCGATGGCACTCTGTGGCGTGGGCAGTGTTCACGCTGCCGTCAACCTGCCAGCACTCAAGATCGACAAGACACAGACGACGGTATCGGGCCTGTCCTCGGGCGGCTTCATGGCCGTGCAATTGCACGTGGCGTACTCGGCCACGTTTGCCAAGGGTGCGGGCGTGGTCGCTGGCGGCCCGTTCTATTGCGCCGAGGGATCGGTCGTCAACGCCACCGGGCGCTGCATGGCCAGCCCCGCAGGCATCCCCACCAGCACGCTGGTCAGCACTACCAACACCTGGGCCAGCCAGGGCGTGATCGACCCGATAGCCAACCTGCAGAACTCCAAGGTCTACCTGTTTTCGGGCACGCTCGACAGCGTGGTCAAAACCGGGGTGATGGACGCGCTGCGCACCTACTACAACAGCTTCGTGCCCGCTGCCAACGTGGTCTACAAGAAGGACATTGCGGCCGAACACGCGATGGTGACGGACGACTACGGCAACGCCTGCTCCACCAAGGGCGCGCCCTACATCAGCAACTGCAACTTCGACCTGGCCGGCGCCATGCTGCAGCACCTGTACGGCACGCTGAACGCCCGCAACAACGCCACCCTGCCCACCGGCAACTACATCGAGTTCAACCAGAGCGAGTTCATCACCAACCATGGCATGGCCACCACGGGCTGGGCTTATGTGCCCCAGGCCTGCCAGGCGGGGGGCACGGCCACCTGCAAGCTGCATGTGGTGCTGCATGGCTGCAAGCAAAACATCAGCGACGTGCAGCAGCAGTACGTGCGCAACACCGGCTACAACCGCTGGGCCGACACCAACAACATCGTGATGCTGTACCCGCAGACCAGCACTGCAGCCACCAACAGCTGCTGGGACTGGTGGGGCTATGACAGCGCCAACTACTCCAAGAAGTCCGGCCCGCAGATGGCGGCCATCAAGGCCATGGTGGACCGCGTCTCCAGCGGCACGGGCGGCACCACGCCCCCCGACCCTGTGGCCCTGCCAGCCCCCACGGGCGTGAGCACCTCGGGCGCCACGGCCAGCAGCATGGCCATCAGCTGGGCCGCCGTCACCGGTGCGGCCAGCTACAACGTGTACCGCAGCGCCAACAAGGTCAACGCGCTGCCTGTGACCGCCACCAGCTATACCGACACCGGCCTGGCCGCATCCACCACCTACAGCTGGACGGTGCGCGCCGCCGATGCCAACGGGGCCGAAGGCGCCACATCGGTCGCAGCATCGGGCACCACGCTGGCGGCTTCGGGCGGTGGCACCGCCACCTGCACCACGGCCAGCAACTATGCACACACCCTGGCCGGGCGCGCGTATGCCGCCGGGGGCTACACCTATGCGCTGGGCTCCAACCAGAACATGGGCTTGTGGAACGTGTTCGTCACCAACACCCTGAAGCAGACCAGCACCAACTACTACGTGATCGGCACCTGCCCCTAGAGTGCCGGGGCGCGCTGCCGCAGGGCAGGGCGCCCCACCCATTCCATCGATTGACTCAGACTGTGAAAGTGAACCCCCACCCATGAGCACCTTGGCCACCAAGGACTTGACCATCCGCTTCGGCGGCCACGTGGCAGTCAACGGCGTGACCTGCTCTTTCGAGCCCGGCACGCTGACCGCCATCGTGGGCCCCAACGGCGCGGGCAAGACCACCTACTTCAACCTGATCTCAGGGCAACTCAAGGCCACCAGCGGCAGCGTGATGCTGGGCGGGCAGGACCTCACCGGCCAGTCCGTCTCGGCACGCACGCACGCGGGTCTGGGCCGGGCGTTCCAGCTCACCAACCTGTTCCCCAACCTCAGCGTGCTGGAGAACGTGCGCCTGGCTGTGCAGGCCACACAAGAGGGCAAGCACCGCCGGGGCATGAACCTGTGGAGCATCTGGAGCGACCACAACGCGCTGACCCAGCGCGCCCGCGTGATCCTGCAGGCTGTGGCCATGACCGACCGGGCCGACACGCCCGTGGCCAGCCTGCCGCATGGCGACCAGCGCAAGCTCGAAGTGGCACTGCTCATGGCGCTGGAGCCGCAGGTCTACATGTTCGACGAGCCCACGGCTGGCATGAGCCATGACGAGGCGCCCGTGATCCTGAACCTGATCCGCGAGCTGAAGAAGGACAAGACCAAGATCATCCTGCTGGTGGAGCACAAGATGGACGTGGTGCGCGAGCTGGCCGACCGCATCATCGTGCTGACCAACGGCACGCTGGTGGCCGACGGCCCACCGGCCGAGGTGATTGCGTCGCCCGTGGTGCAAGAGGCTTACTTGGGCGTCTCGAAGGACGCAGAGAAGGAGGCCGTATGAGCACGACGCCAAAGACCAACCTGCTCGAACTCAAGGGCGTGCACACGCACATCGGGGCGTACCACATCCTGCACGGCGTGGACCTTGCCGTGCCCAAGGGCCAGCTCACCATGCTGCTGGGCCGCAATGGTGCGGGCAAGACGACCACGCTGCGCACCATCATGGGCCTGTGGCATGCGTCGCAGGGCTCCATCCACTTCGGCGGCAAAGACATCACGGCGATGAATACGCCTGCCATTGCGGGCATGAACATCGCCTATGTGCCCGAGAACATGGGCATCTTTGCCGACCTCACGGTGAAGGAGAACATGCTGCTGGCCGCGCGCAGCGCGCGCAACGCTGCGCAGATGGACGAGGCGCGGCTGCAGTGGATCTTCAAGCTCTTCCCGGCCGTGGAGAAGTTCTGGAACCACCCCGCCGGCAAGCTCAGCGGCGGCCAGAAGCAGATGGTGGCCGTGAGCCGCGCCATCGTCGAGCCGCGCGATCTGCTCATCGTCGATGAGCCCAGCAAGGGTCTCGCGCCCGCCATCATCAACAACATGATCGATGCGTTCGACCAGCTCAAGAAGAGCGGCGTGACCATCCTGCTCGTCGAGCAAAACATCAACTTTGCCAAGCGGCTGGGTGACACCGTGGCCGTGATGGACAACGGCCAGGTGGTGCATGCGGGCAGCATGGCCGCACTGGCGCAAGACGAAGAACTGCAGCGCTCGCTGCTGGGGTTGGCGCTATGAGTCGTATGAGCAATTTCAGGTGTTTTCGGGCGGTAGCGCAGGTATCTATTGCCCTGTTAGCTATTAAATGTGTAGCTGATGTACGCGGTGCGGCCGTAGCTGCTGGAGGTCGGGCATGAGCATCACCCGCGATTTCGACTGGAAGCCGCTGGCGCTGGTGCCGGCGCTTGCGCTGCTGGTGCTGCCCTTCATCGGCTCGCCCAGCACCTGGCTCACGCTCACGGTGGCGGGGCTAGCCATGGGCATGATCATCTTCATCATCGCCTCGGGCCTCACGCTGGTGTTTGGCCTGATGGACGTGCTGAACTTCGGCCACGGCGTGTTCATTGCGCTGGGAGCTTTTGTGGCCACCAGCGTGCTGGGCGCCATGGGCGACTACACCCAGAGCGCCGAGCTCTGGCGCAACCTGATGGCCGTGCTGCCTGCCATGGTGGTGGCCATGGCGGTGGCGGGTGCCGTGGGCCTTGCGTTCGAGCGCTTCATCGTGCGGCCGGTGTACGGCCAGCACCTGAAGCAGATCCTCATCACCATGGGCGGCATGATCATTGGTGAAGAACTCATCAAGGTCATCTGGGGCCCCGCGCAGATCCCGCTGCCGCTGCCCGAGGGCATGCGCGGCTCGCTGCTGGTGGGCGATGCCGCCATCGAGAAGTACCGCCTGGTGGCGGTGGCCGTGGGCCTGCTGGTGTTTGGTGTGCTGGCCTGGACGCTGTCGCGCACCAAGGTTGGCCTGCTGATCCGTGCCGGTGTGCAGGACCGCGAGATGGTCGAAAGCCTGGGCTACCGCATCCGTCGCCTGTTTGTGGGCGTGTTCGTGGTGGGCTCGGCCCTGGCGGGCCTGGGCGGCGTGATGTGGGGCCTGTACCAGCAGAACGTGGTGCCCCAGATGGGCGCGCAGGTCAACGTGCTGATCTTCATCGTGATCATCATCGGTGGCCTGGGCAGCACGGGCGGCGCGCTCATCGGCGCGCTGCTGGTGGGGCTGATGGCCAACTACACCGGCTTCCTGGTGCCCAAGGTGGCGCTGTTCTCCAACATCGCGTTGATGGTGGCCATTCTCTTGTGGCGTCCGCAGGGCGTCTATCCCGTGGCCAACCGCTGATGAGGAGCCGACTGACATGCTGAACCGACTTCTCTCCGGCGACTATCCGCGCAGCAAGGTGCTGGCGGTGATTCTGGTGGCCATCTTTGTGGGCCTGGCGTTCGCGCCGTTCCTCTTCCCGGGTGTCAAGGCGCTGTCCGTGGCGGCCAAGGTGCTGATCTTTGTGGTGCTGGTCGCCAGCTTCGATCTGCTCTTGGGCTACACCGGCATCGTGAGCTTTGCGCACACCATGTTCTTTGGCATCGGGGCCTACGGCATTGCCGTGGCCACCACCCGCATGGGGCCCACGTGGTCGGCGCTGCTGGTGGGGCTGGCCGGGGCGCTGGTGCTCTCGCTGCTGCTGTCGCTGGCGGTGGGGCTGTTCTCGCTGCGCGTGCGGGCCATCTTCTTTGCCATGATCACGCTGGCCGTGGCCGCCGCGTTCCAGACGCTGGCCTCACAGCTATCGGACATCACTGGCGGCGAAGACGGCCTGACCTTCAAAGTGCCCGAGTTCCTGTCGCCTAGCTTCGAGCCGTTTGACGACCCCTTCCTGGGCGTGAGCATCGACGGGCGGCTGATCTGCTACTACCTGCTCTTCGTCACGGCCGTGGCGCTGGTGCTGGCGCTGCTGCGCATCGTCAATTCGCCCTTCGGCCGCGTGCTGCAGGCCATCCGCGAGAACGAGTTCCGCGCCGAGGCCATTGGCTACCGTGTGGTGGTGTACCGCACCACGTCCAGCGTGCTGTCGGCGTTGTTTGCCACCATGGCAGGAGCCATGCTGGCGCTCTGGCTGCGCTACAACGGGCCGGACACCTCGCTCAGCTTTGAAATCATGATGGACTGCCTGCTCATCGTGGTGATCGGCGGCATGGGCACCATCTACGGCTCGGCCATTGGCGCCGTGCTCTTTCTGGTGGCGCAAAGCTACCTGCAGGATCTGCTGCGCCTGGGCAGCGAGGCCACCTCGGGCCTGCCCTGGCTGTCGGCCCTGCTGTCGCCCGACCGCTGGCTGCTGTGGCTGGGCGTGCTGTTCGTTCTGTCTGTTTACTACTTCCCCACCGGTGTGGTGGGGCGCCTGCGCGCGGCAGCTGCGCGCAAGGTGGGTTGAGTGGCCCGGCCGCGCCGGGTGACTGGCGTGGCCTGGGTGTGTGGGTGAGCTGTGCAACAAAGACGCAAAGAAAAAACTCCAGGAGACAAGCACATGAAGATGAGCATGAAGAACCCGCGTTTTCGTCCTTTCGTTCCCGCCGTGCTGGCTGCGGCTGTGTTGGCTGCCTGCGGCGGCAGTGATGGCGACAGCGCCGCACTCAACACCAAGCTCGTGTACCTGGGCGCCATCAGCGAGGCCACGTACGACGGCACCAGCAACGACCTGCTCACGGCGGGCCTGGGTGCCACAGGCCTGGCAGCCGCGGTGCCACCGGCCTATGCCGACCCGCTCAAGCCCACCGCGACCGAGCTGCGCCGCACCGCCATCCACACCAATTACCGCGCCATGCTCGACATGACAGCGGCCGGCGGCTACGGCACGCTGTATGGTCCCAATGTGGACGCGCAGGGCAAGGTCACCACCGGCGAAGGCAAGGTGGCGGGCACCGAATACATCGCGTTTGCGGACGACGGCTCGGGCCGCAAGAACGTCACCCTCATGGTGCAGGTGCCTGCCAGCTTCGACCCCAAGAAGCCCTGCATGATCACTGCGACGGCCTCGGGTTCGCGCGGTGTGTACGGCGGCATTTCCACCGGCGAGTGGGGCCTCAAGAAGGGCTGCGCCGTGGCGTACTCTGACAAGGGCACGGGTGGCGCACCGCACGACCTGCAGAACGACACCGTGCCGCTGATCGACGGCACCCGCACCACGGCGACGGCAGCGGGCAAGGCAGCGGCCTTCAATGCAGGGCTCACCGCCACCGAGCTGGCGGCCTTCAATACCGCCACCCCCAACCGCTTTGCCTTCAAGCACGCCCACTCGGGCCAGAATTCTGAAAAGGACTGGGGCACCACCACCCTGCAGGCGGTGGAGTTTGGCTACTACGTACTCAACCAGCGCTACGGCGCCACCGATGCGGCAGGCCAGCGCCTCAAGACGCTGACCCCGGCCAACACCATCGTGATTGCCTCCAGTATCTCCAACGGTGGCGGTTCAGCGATTGCTGCGGCCGAGCTGGACACGCAGGGCCTGATCAGCGGCGTGGCAGTGTCCGAGCCCGCCATCGAGATGCCTGCCAACCCCGGTGTCACCGTGCGCCGTGGCAGTGCCGATGTGGCCGTCACCGGCAAGACACTGGTGGACTTCACGACCTACGCCAACCTGTACCAGGCCTGCGCATCGCTGGCGCCATCGGTCAGCACCAGCCCTTACGCCGCCGCCTTTGCCGCAGGCTTTGGCAGTGCGGCCCTGCCGATTGCGCCCAATCGCTGTGCCTCGCTCAAGGCGGCAGGCCTGCTCACGGCCTCCACCACGGCCACGCAGGCCGAAGAGGCTTTGCAAAAGCTGCGCGCCTACGGCTGGGAGCCGGAGTCCAACGACCTGCATGCGTCGCTGGCTGCGTTTGAAGTCGCTCCGGCGGTTGCTGTCACCTTCGCCAACAGCCTGTCGCGCGCCAGCGTGAAGGACCACCTGTGCGGCTTCAGCTATGCGGCCACGGCAGCCACGGGCGCGGTGACGACGCTGGCCCCTGCCGCGCTGGCGGGCATGTTTGCCACGGGCAACGGCGTGCCTCCATCGGGCGGTATCAACCTAGTCAACAACCTGGGCAAGCTGGGCCCCGCGCGCGATTTCCTGTCGGTGTCTGACGCGGGTGTGGCTGACTGGAACCTGAGCGGTGCGCTGTGCCTGCGCAACCTTGTTGTTGGCAATGACGCTGCGGCCAAGAAGCTGCAGGCAGGGGTGGACGAAACCCGCCGTAGCGGCAACCTGCGCGGCAAGCCTGCCGTCATCGTGCATGGCCGTGCCGACGCGTTGCTGCCCGTCAGCCACACCTCGCGCCCCTACGCTGCGCTGAACAAGAAGGTCGAAGGCGCCGCCAGCAAGCTCAGCTATGTGGAAGTCGCCAATGCCCAGCACTTCGACAGTTTCATTGGCTTGCCCACCGTGCTGCCTGGCTACGACACCCGCTATGTGCCGCTGCACGTGTACCTGAACCACGCGCTCGACGCCGTGTACGACCACCTTGCCAGCGGCAAGGCGCTGCCCGCCAGCCAGGTGGTGCGTACGGTGCCACGTGGCGGCACACCGGGCAGCGCCCCGGCCATCACCGCCGCGAACGTGCCTCCGCTGGCTACCACGCCCGCTGCCGCCAACGCCATCGCCATCACGGCGGGCGCCATTGCCATCCCGGACTGACCCAAGGAGCTTTGCCAGACGACACGCCGTCACCGTTGCCTGCCGGGCACGCGCATGGGCTGTCTGCCCCTGCGCCGCCCGTGGGCGCGGCTGCAACAAGCCAGTCAACCAGGGAATGAACCGACATGGAAAAAATGAATACATGGGGCCGCCGCTTGGCGGCAGCGCTGGCGGTGATGTGGGTGGGTGCCACAACGCCCTCGCTGCACGCTGCCGAGATTGTGGTGGGGCAGGTGGCGCCGCTCACCGGCGTGCTGGCCAGCACCGGCGCGCAGATGGTGCTGGGCGGCAAGATCTATTTCGACTGGGTCAATGCACAGGGTGGCGTGCACGGCGCCAGCATCCGCCAGGCGGTGGCCGACGATGGCTACAAGGTGGCAGACACGGTGACCCGCACCCGCGAGCTGCTGGCCAAACCCGAGGTGGTGGCCCTGTACGGCTTTGCAGGCACGGCCAACATCACCCAGCTGCTGTCGGATGGTGTGCTGGAGCAGGGCGGCGCCGCGCTGGTGGCGCCGTACACGGGGGGTGAGTCGCTGCGCAACCCGTTCAACCCCTGGATCTTTCATGTACGTGCCGGTTATGCCGACGAAACCGAGCACATGGTGCAGCAGCTCACCACCCTGGGCATGAACCGCGTGGCGGTGATGTACCAGGACGATGGTTTTGGCAAGGCGGGCCTGGCAGGGGTGGAGGCAGCGCTGGCCAAGCGCAACCTCAAGCTCGTGGTGTCTGCAGGCTACGAGCGCAATACCGACAAGGTGGATGACGCCGTCAAGGCCATCAAGGCCGCCGATGTGCACGCGGTCATCATGATTGCGGTGAACAAGCCTGCGGCGGCCTTCATCCAGCGCTACCGCGAGCAGGGCGGCGGCGCGCAGCTGTACAACATCTCGGTGGTGGACCCGACGGAGCTGGTCAAGCTGGCAGGTCTCAAGAACGCGCACGGCCTGGGCATCAGCCAGGTGGTGCCATACCCCTACCGGCCGCAACTGCCCGTGGTGCGCGAGTACCAGACGCTGCTGAAAAAGTACGCCCCAGACGCCGAGGTCAACTACACCAGCTTCGAGCAGTTCCTCGGTGCCAAGGTACTGGTCGAAGCCCTGCGCCGCGCCGGGCCTGCGCCCACACGCTCCAAGGTGGTGAAGGCGCTGGAGTCATTGCAAAGCTATGACCTCGGCGGCATCACGCTGGGCTATTCGCCCACCAACCGCATTGGCTCGCGCTATGTCGAGGTTACCGTCATCGGCAGCAACGGCCGCCTCATGAAATGAGCGCGGCTCAAAAAACTCTCCTGGCGTCGTTGTTGCGTCTTGCCGTACTTTCAGTACTGTCTGCGACGCAACGCCTAGCCAGGACCGCTTCGCTGAGTTTTGTGAGCCGCTACCCGTCCACAGGTTGTTTTGTCCGCAGCCTGCATCCCTCCACCGACTCACAAGGTTGCCCACCATGACTCCGTTATCGCGCTACACCACCTGCGCAGGCTATGAAATCCATTACATGGAATGGGGCGCGCCGGATGCCCCCGTGGTGATTGCGTGGCACGGGCTGGCGCGCACCGGCCGCGACATGGACCCGCTGGCCGCCCACCTCGCATCGCGCTACCGGGTGATCTGCCCCGATACGCTGGGCCGGGGCCTGAGCCAGTGGGCGCGCGCGCCGCAGGACGAATACCGCCTGTCGTTCTACGCGCGCATTGCGGCCGACCTGTTTGACCAGTTGGGCATCGAGAAAGCGCATTGGGTGGGTACGTCCATGGGCGGCGCTATCGGTACGGTCTGCG
The DNA here is from genome assembly GCF_001428225.1 of Acidovorax sp. Root70. Classification (NCBI taxonomy): domain Bacteria; kingdom Pseudomonadati; phylum Pseudomonadota; class Betaproteobacteria; order Burkholderiales; family Comamonadaceae; genus Acidovorax; species Acidovorax sp. Root70. The sequence continues at coordinate 13,536 of NZ_LMHQ01000009.1, read as the reverse complement.
CATCGGGATTGTTCGAGCCGCAGCTCAAGGGCTGCATCCAGAGCCTGCTGCTCAACGACAACGCCCCCCGTCTGGCCGATGCGGCGCTGGAGCGCATCAAGGCTTATGCGGGCCATCCGCCCGCATTCGACACGGTGAAGGAGTTGGAGGCGTTCTTTCGGCAGGTATACAAGCCGTACGGCTGGCTTAGCGATGACCAGTGGCGCCTGCTCACCGAGAGCAGCACCCGCCGCCTGCCAGATGGCCGTGTCACGCCGCATTACGACCCCGCCATGGTGCAGCAGTTCACGCACCACACCAACGACTACCTGATCTGGGACCACTACGACGCGCTGGACGTTCCCGTGTTGTGCCTGCGCGGGGCCGAGTCGGATCTGGTGCTGCCAGACGTCACTGCCGAAATGTTGACCCGGGGCCCAGGATCACGCGGCCAGGCCCAGGTGGTGGAGGTGTCCGGCTGCGGCCATGCCCCTGCGCTCAATGTGCCTGAGCACTACGCGCTGGTGGACGGGTTTCTGGCGAGCTCACAAGGCGGGCAATAGCCTGTCTGCCCGTCTGCCCATCCGCCCGCGCTATTCGCTTCAGCGTGGCACGCCGGGCCCGCAGCCCAAGGCCTGGCTCAGCTGCTCGGCAGGGATGGCCCAGTCGGCGTCCGCTGCAATCGCCTCGCGCAAAAATTTGGCCTGTGCGGGCGACCACACCGCCACGTCCGGTAGCGTGAAATTGACCGCCGTCGTGCGATGCGTTGCGATGAACGTGGTCATCGATGCTTCGTCGGACGGCAGCCCCAGTTGATCAAACAGGTCGGACATGGTGTGAATACCGGTTTCCATGGGGAAATCCTTTGTGTGTTGGGTGAGAGAGCCGGCAGGGCATACGCATGCCAGCATGCCTAGCCTGGGCACTATTGCAGCATGCCCTGGCAGATCGGGATGTAGGACGGCCACGGAGTTGCAGCGCCGCCCGCACAAGGTGTGAGACCGGCGGTACCCCGCCATTGCGCAGCGGGCCGCTCATCGTGGCTACACCGTACCGATGGGGCGGCAGGGCGCGCCAGCCCCGGACTCAGGCGGCCAGCTGCGCCAGCGCGGCTTGCAGGCCCGCCAGACCACCCACGCGCTGGTCATTGATGAAGATCTGTGGCATCTGTCGCACCGATGGCCCGCATTTGGCATAGAACGCCAGGCGCTCGGCTTCGTCATCCATCTTGATTTCTTCGTAGGGCAGTGAGCGGGATTTGAGGAGCATCTTGGCCGACTCGCACTGGGGGCAGGCGGACTTGGAGTACACGGTGATTTGAAGGGTCATGACGTAAGTTTACGGGGCAGGGCATGCATCTGTCGGCGCGCGGGTCGCTGGCGGGTGCGTTCTTTTTTCGGAGTGGTTTACCATTCGGTTTGTTTTGTGACCGATTGGTAATTTATGTCTCCGATGCTCCTCTGGATCCGCCGTTCGATGCTGCTTTTGTCGGCGGCTCTTGTTGTGGCCTTGATGGGCTGCTCAACCACCGCTCCGCCCCCGGGCGTCACCCCTGTCACGCCGTTTGACCTGTCCCGGTACGAGGGCCGCTGGTACGAGGTAGCGCGGCTCGACCACTCGTTCGAGCGCGGCATGACGGACGTGAGCGCCACCTACCAGCGCCAGCCGGATGGCAGTGTGCGCGTGCTCAATCGGGGTTTTGATACCGGCAAGAACGATTGGCGACAGGCGGAGGGCAAGGCCCTGTTCACGGGCGATGCCAACACCGCCTCGCTCAAGGTCTCGTTCTTCGGCCCGTTCTACGGCGGTTATCACGTGGCCGCGCTCGATGCCGGCTACCAGTGGGCCCTGGTGGTGGGGTCGGACCGCAGCTACTGCTGGATCCTGTCGCGCACCAAAACACTTGCACCCGCCGTGCGCGAACAGCTCATCGCCCGTGCCCAAGCACTGGGCATTGATGCGCAAGCCCTCATCTGGGTCACCCACGAACGCACCGACCCGCAGCCATGAGCGCATTCACTCAAACACTCCCCATCGCCGTCATCGGCGCAGGCCTGGCGGGCCTGTCGTGCGCGCAGGCCCTGCTGCTGGCAGGGCACACCGTGCATGTGTTCGACAAAAGCCGGGGCCCGTCTGGCCGTATGAGCACGCGCCGCGCCGAAGATGCGGCAGGCCCCTGGCAGTGTGACCACGGAGCGCAGTACTTCACCGTACGCGATCCGCAGTTCCGCGCTGAAGTCGCCCGCTGGCAGCAGGCCGGTGTGGCCGCGCAGTGGGATGCACGCCTGGCCAGTTTTGACGGCAAAACCTGGACCGCACCGCATACGCCTCTGGAGCGTTTTGTGGGCACGCCGCGCATGACTTCGCCCGCGACCTGGCTGGCGCAGGTAGGCGAGCGCGCCCACACCCAGTGGCAGACCACCGTGCGGCAACTGGAGCGCCACCCTGACGGATGGGCCATCACCTCGGCCGAACAGGGTCTGCATCCCCAGCGCTACAGCGCAGTGCTGCTGGCCCTGCCTGCGCCCCAGGGGGGGCCGTTGCTGACTGACGTGGCTCCTGCCGGTGCCGCTGTGGCGGGCCGCGCCCGCATGCGTGGCAGCTGGGCCGTCATGCTGCGTTACGGCGCGCCTGTGGCTTTACCGTGGGATGGCGCTTTCATCAACGCCGGCCCGCTGCGCTGGGTAGCGCGCGACAGCAGCAAGCCCGGCCGTGCAGGGCCAGAAACCTGGCTGCTGCACGCCAGCGCCGAGTGGAGTGACACGCATATCGAAGACAGTGCAGACAGCGTGATCGCTGCCTTGCTTGCCGCCTTTGCGGCCCTGGGCGGGCCCGCACCCCTGGCGGCCACGGCCCACCGCTGGCGCTACGCGGATACCGAACCTGCCCTCACCCTGGGCTGCTGGTGGGACGCGGACGCCCGCCTGGGTCTGTGTGGAGACTGGCTGAATGGCGGCAAGGTGGAAGGCGCCTGGCTCAGCGGGCGCGCGCTGGCGCGGCAGGTCGCACACGTCGCTTGAACTCGCAGGCCCCACATGCGCATGCGCAAGAAGTCCGATCTGCCCCAAAAGACCTGCCAACACTGCGGCCTGCCGTTCACCTGGCGCAAGAAGTGGGAGAAGGTGTGGGACGAGGTGAAGTACTGCTCTGACCGCTGCCGCAGCGAACGCAAGCGCTCGGGCCTTGGCACGGGGGAGGGCACAACCCCATGAGCATTGTGCTGTTCTGGTTCCGCAACGACCTGCGCCTGCACGACCAGCCCGCATTGCACGCAGCCCTGGCCAGCGGCGCCACGCACCTGCTGCCGGTGGTGTGCCTGCCCGCAGCCGATGAATCCACGCCTTGGGGCTTTGCCCGCGTGGGCGTGCACCGCCGTACCTTCACTGCTGCCGCTTTGCGCGGGCTTCAAAGGCAGATGGACGCACTGGGTAACCCGCTGCTCATCTGCCAGGCACCGCCCGCCACTGCCTTGCCGCAACTGGCCCGGGCCATCGGTTCCACCACCGTGGTGTGCGAAGACATTGCCGCCCCCTACGAGCAGGCCGAGGTGGCCGCACTGCGCGCCGCTGGCCTGCAGGTGCGTACTGTGTGGCACAGCAGCCTGCTGCCGCCGTCGCGCATGCCGTGGCCGGTAGACCAACTGCCGGGCGTGTTCACCAGCTTCCGCCAAAAGGTCGAGCGTGCAGGCATAGCTCCCGCTGCGCCATTGCCGCTGCCGACCCAACTGCTGCTGCCGCCCGATGTGCCCGCGCCCGTGTTGCAGGCCGTGGGCGCAGTGCAGGGCGCTGCGAGCATCCAGCCCCCTGAGTTGCCCCAGGGCAGCGATGCCCGTTCATCCTTCCCCTACGGCACGCCTGCCTGCGATGGCAGCGAGGCCGCCGCACTAGGCCACCTGGCACAGTACCTGGCCCGCAAGCTGCCCCACAGCTACAAGGACACTCGCAACGGGCTCACGGGGTTGGACTACTCCAGCAAGTTCTCGCCCTGGTTGGCTACCGGCGCGCTGTCTCCGCGCCAGATTTATGCCGATCTGAAAGCCTTTGAGCGCGACCACGGCGCGAACGATGGCACCTACTGGCTGTGGTTTGAGCTTTTGTGGCGTGACTACTTCCGCTTGCTGCACCTGCAGTACGGCGCGGCGCTGTACCGGGCGCGGGGCCTGTCAGCACTGCCGCCCACCCCACACAAACCGCGTGGCTTTGAACGCTGGTGCCGTGGCGAGACCGGTGAGCCGCTGGTCGATGCCGCCATGCGCGAGCTGGCAGCCACTGGCACCCTCAGCAATCGCCTGCGCCAAGTGGTCGCCAGCTACCTCATCTACGACCTGCACAGCGACTGGCGCGCAGGTGCTGCATGGTTTGAATCGCAGCTGGTGGACTACGACGTGTACAGCAACCAGGGCAACTGGCTCTACATCGCCGGACGCGGCACCGACCCGCGCGGGGGGCGCCGCTTCAACCCCATCAAGCAGGCGCAAGACCACGATGCCGACGGCAGCTACCGCCGCATGTGGGGCACGCTATGAGCACGCCGCAACCGCGAACGCACACCCTGCGCCTGCTGCTCGGCGACCAGCTCAACCCCGAGCATTCATGGTTCGCCACGCAGGACGAGGGCGTGGTCTACGTGCTGATGGAAGTGCGGCAAGAGACCGACTACGTGCTGCACCACGCGCAAAAAATCCTCGCCATCTTTGCTGCTATGCGTGACCTGGCCCGGCACCTGCGCGAGGCGGGGCACCGTGTGCGCTACGTGGCGATTGACGACGCCAGCAACCGCCAGTCGATGCCTGACAACCTGGCCGCCCTCGTGGCCCACTACGGCGCGCACACGCTGCAATACCAGCACCCCGACGAATGGCGGCTAGACGAGCAACTGCGCATCTGGGGGGCGGAGCAGTCCTTCACTGTGCAGGCCGTCAACAGCGAGCACTTCTACACCACCCGCACCGAAATGGCCGAGGTATTCAAGGGCCGCAAGCAATGGCTCATGGAGCACTTCTACCGCCGCATGCGCCAGCGCCACAGCGTGCTGATCGACGAGGCTGGCGAGCCCGAAGGCGGCCAATGGAACTACGACCACGACAACCGCAAACCCTGGCCTGGCACGCCCGCGTTGCCGCCCGACGCCCGCCCCATGCACGACCACAGCGCCCTGTGGGCCACCATCCAGGCCGCAGGCGTGCAAAGCTTTGGCAATCCGCAGGCCCACGCACTGCGCTGGCCACTGAACCGGGCGGAGGCGCTGGCGTGGCTGGGCCACTTCATCACCACCACGCTTCCGCACTTTGGAGCGTACGAAGACGCCATGAGCACGGGAAGCAGCCGGCTCTTTCACTCGCTGCTGTCTTTCGCGCTCAACACCAAAATGCTGCGCCCGCACGAGGTGGTGCAACGTGCCCAGGCCGCCTACCACGCAGGCGTTGCGCCTCTGCCAGCGGTAGAGGGCTTCATCCGCCAGATCCTTGGCTGGCGCGAGTACGTGCGTGGCATTTACTGGGCCCACATGCCCGGCTACGACGAGCGCAACGCCCTGGGCCACCACACGCCGCTGCCCGAATGGTTCTGGACGGGCAAGACCCATATGCGCTGCATGCAGCACGCCGTGGGCCAGTCGTTGGAGCATGCATACGCCCACCACATCCAGCGCCTCATGGTCATTGGCAACTTTGCGCTGCTGGCGGGGCTCGACCCCGCCGCCGTGCACCGCTGGTACTTGGGTGTGTACATCGACGCCTTCGAATGGGTGGAGGTGCCCAACACTGTGGGCATGAGCCAGTTTGCCGACGGCGGCTTGCTGGCCACCAAACCCTACGTGAGCAGCGCCGCCTACATCGACCGCATGAGCGACTACTGCAGCGGCTGCCATTACGACAAGAAGCAAAAGTTGGGCGACCGCGCTTGCCCGTACAACGCGCTGTACTGGGACTTTTTTGCGCGCAACGAAGGCACGCTGGGCAGCAACTTTCGTCTCGGCATGGTGTACCGCCAGTTGCAGAAGATGGAGGGCCCGCAGCTCGATGCACTGCGCGAGCACGCCGCCAGTCTGCGCACGCGGCTGGATACGTTGTAGCCAACCGCGCACTGCACCGTCACTTCACTCACTCCATCCACCGGAGCCGCCCCATGTCGTCGCCTTCATTGCAATCCCTTCCTCAAGGCTATCGCGCCCTCGTCATTGGTTCCAGCGGCGCCATCGGCAGCGCGGTGCTGGCCCACCTGCAGGCCGACCCGCGCTGCGCTCTGGCTGTGGGGTTGGGCCGTCACACCATCCCGGCGTTGGATCTGGACGACGAAGCCACCATTGCCCGTGCCGCTCAGCAGCTCCAAGCGCAGGGCCCATGGCACTGCATCCTCCACGCCGCAGGCATGCTGCATGGCCCCCACGGCATGCCTGAAAAGCGCCTGGGCCAGCTCAATTACGCTCAGATGGAGGCCACCTTCCGCACCAACACCTTCGGCCCGGCGCTGGTGCTGGCGCACTTTGCTCCGCTACTGCCCAAGCAGGGGCGCAGCCTGCTGGCTGTGCTGTCTGCTAAGGTGGGCAGCATTGGCGACAACCGCCTGGGCGGCTGGTACAGCTACCGCGCTTCGAAGGCCGCACTCAACATGTTGCTCAAAACTGCGTCCATTGAAGTGGCTCGCAGCCACCCCCAGGCGGTGCTGGTGGCACTGCACCCGGGTACGGTCAACTCGGCGTTGTCCGCCCCGTTCAAAGGCGCAGAAATCGGTCGCCCCGCTGCCGATGCCGCAGGCGACCTGCTGCGGGTGCTGGACGGGTTGGGGGCGCAGGATACCGGCAGCTTCTATGCCTACAACGGCGAGCAGTTACCGTGGTGATGCGGCGCGTGACGGTGCAGCGATTGGCTACGGGTTGGATACCGAAGATCGCTGGTGGGCGGGCGCCAGCGAAGGAACTCCATCAAACACGTTACAGATGGAAATCACCCGCAGCTTCGGGTTGGTAAAGCACTTTCTCAATCCGGATATGGCAGGTCCGGTTTGGAACCCGCCAGCTGAAGGCATCGCCCTCCTTGTAGCCGAGGATCGCGGTGCCAATGCCGGAGCACACCGACAGCTTTCCGGCACGGTCGTCCGCATCCTCGGGGTAGACCAGCGCCACTTCCATCGCTTCGTCATCCACCTTCAGCAGGGCCTTGGAGTTCATCGTGACGACGTCCTCTGCCACCTGCCGTGGATCGACCACGATGGCGCGCTCGATCTCATGCTCCAGCTCGAAGATTTCCGAACCACGCTCGAACTCCAATAGGCTCCTGAGCCGGGCCTTGTCGATCTCGGTGATGTAGATGTCAGCCGTGTGCGCCGCAGGGCTCTCGCGCAACAGCCGGCGATAGCGCTCTGAGCTCATGACCAGCGACGTGATCGCAGGCGTTTCGTTCTCCAGCCAGAAACCGCTGCGCACAAAGGCCTTCAGTGATCGTGCGTTGTCCGGGTGGATCTTGGCGATGAGCCGTTCGGCACGCATATCGAAGAACGCGAGCTTCATGCCCTCGCGGATGGCGCCTGCTCCTAGCTTGCGGCCCCAGTTGTCGCGGTTGCCGATGACCAGGACCATTTCGCAGTCTGTGCCCGCCTTGACGAGCCGCACGAAGCCGACCGGCACGTCATGCTGGTCGTAGGCCATGAAGAACCGGCCGCCCTGGTTGAACAGATGCGTCAGGATCGGCAACTGCACCCGGCCGATGACCTGCTCGATGAAACGGGAGACATGGCGCGAGTCGCTCAGGTAGCGGGTGACGTCCTCGTCTTCCAGCCAGTCCATCAGAGTCAGCGCGTTGGCCCGGGTGATCTCGGGGCACAGAGAAATGAAAGGCTTGTTCATCTTCACCACCTTTGGTTTCAAGAATGAAAGCCTTTCAGGGCGGTAGCCGCGACGGTTCTTTCGACGTAGCTCTAATTTTAAGCCACCGCCTTTGCGCGAAGGGTGCGGCTCAGGCAAAGCACCTGCTTTGTGCTAATCGGACAGCCCGGCCAACCCCTCCGCCAGCGCCTCAAACACCAGTCGAATCCGCCGAGAGGTACGTAGTTCGCGGTGCGACACCAGCCAGATCGGGAAGCGCAGGGGCGGTACGTCGTCCAGCACGCGGACCATGCTGGGCGTCTCGTGGGCAATCTCGTCCATCATGGCGCCAATGCCCAAGCCCTGGCGCACCAGCGCCCAATGGGTCACCGTGTTGTCCGCGTAGCAGGTGAAGTTGCTCTCGCTCAGGTTCAGTCCGTACTGGCGCAGATAGGCAAGATATTGGCCGTTCCGGTCTGAGCCCACAAACGGCAATTGCGCAGCATCGTCCGCGGTGCGCGGATGGCCGTGGACCTGGACCCAGGTTTCGGCTGCATAAAAGTAGGCCTTCGCCTCGCGCACCAAGCGGGCGATCAGTTCGGGCTGCTCGGGCTTGACATGGCGGATGGCAATGTCGGCCTCGCGGCGCAGCAGGTCGCTCAGCGCGTTGGAAGAGATCACCTCGACAGCAATGCCCGGCTCTGCAGCCCGCAGGCGTTGGACGATGGGAGGCAGCAGGTAGGTGGCCACGGCGTCGGTGGCCGACACCGAGACCACGCCTCCCACGGCTTGCGACCGGCCGCTGGCGGCCAGGCCCAGAGCCTCTGCGGCGGCGCCCATGCTGCGGGCGTGCTCCAGCAGATCCAGCCCGGTGGGAGTGAGCACCATGGCCTTGCCCACGCGCTCGAACAGGGTCACCCCCATCTGCTGTTCAATGGCCGCCACCTGCCGGCTCAGCGTGGGCTGGGTCAGCCCCAGCTTGCGAGCGGCGGCAGACAGCGAGCCGGTCTGCGCCGTGTGCAAAAACGCCTTTAGCTGATTCCAGTCGAGGTTATCCATACGTAAATGTATATGTTCACTGCAATTTGTCGCATTTTCTGCGCTTCGTTGCATGGATAGCATCCGGGTGTCGCCCATTGCATTTTTTGCCTTACCGCTTCTTCGCCTTCACCTGGCCCTGCACCCATGTCCTCTCCTGATATTGCTCCGGTCCCTGACGCTTTGCCCTCTGCTGCGGCCCGACCGGCTGCAGCGTCCAAAGCGCAATTCTGGGACCGCATTGCGCCCAAATACGCAGCCGATCCCATCGCCGACCTGGCGGGGTATGAGGCCACGTTGCAGCGAGTGCAGGGCCTGCTGTCTACCCAGCAAGAGGTGCTGGAGATCGGCTGCGGCACGGGCAGCACGGCCCTGCGCTTGGCCCCCTTCACCCGGAGCCTGCTGGCCACCGATGTTTCGCCCGAGATGATTGCCATTGCCCACCAGCGATTGGCCGCGCAGCCCTCGCCGCAGCTGCGCTTTGCCGTGGCAGACGCCGAGGCCACGTACTTGGGGCAAGAGGTGTACGACGCGGTACTGGCCTTCAACGTGCTGCATCTGACGAGCGACCTGAACGAGGCGTTGAAGCGGCTGGTACTGGCCCTGCGACCGGGCGGGCTACTGATCTCCAAGACGGCCTGTATTGCCGAGATGAACCCGCTGATCCCCTATCTGGCTGTGCCGTTGATGCGCGCCATTGGCAAGGCCCCGCCCTTGCTGTGCCTTGACGAACAGCGTCTGCGGTCGGCCATGTTGCGGCAAGGCCTGCAGATCGTCTGCGTCGAGCGGCATGGCACGCGGGGCAAGGACACCCGCGCCTTTGTCGTGGCCCGCAAGCCGGGCTGAATTTCCCCCTTCCATCACAACGCGTGCGGACCTTTGCGGGGCCGCAGGGGGTTGTTTTGCCTGCTGGTTTTTGCTGCGCTGTTGCAGCGCGTTTTCTGATCCGTTGGTTGAGCCCTAGTTCTTTCGTCCCTATTAACCCCAAGGAGCCTGTCATGTCTGTTCTTTCCCCTTCGTCGGATCGCACCCACCTTGCGCGCTGGTCTGGCAGCGCGCTGATCGCTGTGGCCACCCTGACGCTGGCGGCCTGCGGTGGTGGAGGCTCGGACGGTCACAGTGAGCCGCCAGACGGCGGCTCTGGCGGTGTGGGGCCATCGGTGTCCATCAGCGCGCTGGAAGGAGATTGGTTGCAGAAAGGATGTGTCAAGGCGGGTGCGCAGTCGTTCAAGCGGACCCTGCGTGTGCGCATCACAGGTCAGACCGCCATTGACTACTTCGAAGGCGTGCTGACCTTCAATGGCAACGACTGCGCTGGCGCGTCGCAAGCGGCTGGGCCCACCAAAACGGGAACGGTGACTTTTGCCCGCTCAGAAGCCAACCAGGTATTGGCCGCCCATTGGGGCGAGCTGCGCACCGTCATCGGCACCCGCTCAGGAGCTATCTGGACGCTGCGGCCCAACAACCTGCTGTGCCTTTTGGGCGACGAGATCCCGACCATTCAACCCACACTCGCAGCCGTCGCGTCCAGTGTGGCCACCATCCCCGCAGACAACTGCTTTACCCGCTGACATCCATCCACACCATGACATCTATGACACACATCATTGCCGTGAAATCACGCATGCACCGGCTGTCCGTGAACCCCGTGGCTTGCGTCGTCGCAGCTCTGGCGCTCCTCAGCGGCTGCGCGTCCACCCTCGACCAGGCAGGCCTGGAGCAGCGCACGGGGCAAGCCATTGGCCGCACGACAGGCCAGTTCACCATCACCGACCGGCAGGAGGAAACCGGCGGCCGCATCAACTACACCGTCAACACCCGCGACGGCGCCAGCTACCGGTGCTACGTGTACGGAGTAACGGGCTTTCAGAAGGCCATGACCTTCGGCCAGACACCACACTCCGACGCCATCTGCACCGCCATGGTGGGCGGCGCGGGCAACGGCGGTACCCAGGCACCGGCAGCAGCCGCCCAGCCACAGGGCCGCGGTACGGCCAAGGAATGCAATGCACTGCTGCGCACGGCAGGGCGCTGCTGAATGGCACCGCACCGCTTTGGCCTGCGGGCCACATCCTTGTCTGCAACGGGCCTTGCACCATGAAGCCATGGCACTGGGCCAGCCTGCTGCTGGCGGCCTGCTTGAGCGGTTGCGCCAGCTTGCCCGGCGCCACCACCGACACGGTGGACGGGCGCACGGTGGAATACGTGCAGGCGGGGCAGGGCACGCCCGTGGTGGTGTTTGAGAACGGGCTGGGCGCCCGGCTGGACTGGTGGGCCAAGGTCTGGCCCGACACCGTTGCAGAAACCCGCGCGCTGGCCTACCACCGCGCGGGCTACGGCCGCAGCGATGCGTCCCCCCAGCCGCGCGATGGTGCGCAAGTGGTGCAAGAGCTGCGCGCCTTGCTCCGGGCCCGCCAGCTACCGCCGCCCTATGTACTGGTCGGCCACTCGCTGGGCGGCCTGTACATGCAGCTGTATGCGCGCCAATACCCCGCCGAGGTGGCCGCGCTGGTGCTGGTGGACTCCACCCACCCCGAGCAGATGCGCGGGGCGGGCAACCCCGACCTGTGGCCGACCTGGCTGAAAGTGGCCTTCCGCCTGGGCACCTCTGACGTGGTCAAACAAGAGCTGGCAGCGCTGGACGCCACCGGGCAGCGCGTTGCCAGCCTGCCGGTGGACCCATCGGTGCCCGTGTTTGTGCTGAGCGCACTGCAAACCCCGGGGGCTTCGTCTGCGCTGGCCGAAGATGTGCGCCAAAAACGCGCTGACTTTGCCCACCTCTACCCCGGCTCCACCCAGGTGTGGGTGGACAGCGGCCACGGCATCCCGCTGGAGAAACCCGAAGCCGTGGTCAGCGCAATTCGCGCAGCACTGCAGGCGACCCGCGCGCCCCGCGCCGCAGCGCGAGACGACGGGCACGGGCAAACCGCTCCCGCCCCGGGGCGCGCTGAGGGCAGCGCGCCCGCGCAGTGAGGTACACGTTGGGATGGCTGGTGAGCTGCTGCGCGTACATGCGCTGCGCATTCTGGTGTGCAATCAGTTAGCTATCAATTGGATAGCTATCAGCGCCCGCAAAAAGGGCGCAAAGCACTGATTTGACCTAAAGGCCTGAGCGTGTCACCACTGCCGGCGTGCAGCACGCCCCAGCACAGGCCACACGCTTTCACTGGGCCTTTGCACGCGCCTTACGGCACGCATCGCAGCAAGTGGTGGCGGTCTCGCCCCTGGCAATTTCATCGTGGCGTAGCGGCCAGACCCCATGCCAGAATGACCCGATGAGCACCACCACCTCCTCCCTCCAGTCCAACGCCGACGGCACCCGGGTCACCACCTACACCTGGGCCGAAACACCGGGCCAACCGGTGGGCGTCGTCCAAATCTCCCACGGCTTGGCCGAGCATGGCGAACGCTACGACCGCTTTGCGCGGGCCCTCAACGCCGCAGGCTTCATCGTCCACGCCGTGGACCATCGCGGCCACGGGCGCACGGCCGGTGGCAAGCTGGGTGACTTTGGCAGCGCTGGCTTCGGCGGCCTCATTGCCGACGTGGCCCAGTTCGGCGCGCTGCTGCGTGCGCAGCACGGGCCGCAGCAGCTCCCGCTCTTTCTCTTCGGCCACTCCATGGGCTCGTTCGCAGCGCAGGCGGCCATCGTCGACCATTCATCCACCTGGTCTGGCGTCATCCTGTCAGGCTCCACCGCCCTCGACCTGTTCGCCGCCGCCATGGCCAACGCCCCCGCCGACGCGCCCGCCGGGCTCGCTGCTTTCAACGCAGGCTTTGAACACCGCACCGGCTACGAATGGCTGTCGCGCGATGCTGCCGAGGTCGATGCCTACGTGGCCGACCCGTGGTGCGGCTGGGACGTGCCGCCCGACGTAATCCCCTCGCTCTTCGCCCCCGCGCCCCGCCTGGCCGACCCCGCACAACTCGCGCGCATCCGCAGCGACCTGCCCATCCTCATCGCATCCGGCGACGCAGACCCGCTGGCCGCAGGCGGCGTCTTGTTGGAGCAACTGGGGCAGCGATACCGGGATGCCGGTGTGGCCGATGTGGCGGTCAAGCTGTACTCGGCGGCGCGGCATGAAATCTTGAACGAGACGAATCGGGATGAGGTGACGGGGGATGTGGTGGGGTGGTTGCGGATGCGTGTTGGGGTGGCGTAGTCGATGCGCAATGCTGTTTAGGCGATTTGTTCGATGCCTGTTTTCGGCCAAAAGCGGCTGTTCGACTTTTACTCGTAGACCTTGCCACCATACAGAATGGCTGCGCAACGAAGCCAGGGGTTACTCAGGTTGCCATCGACGGCCGCAACGCCGCACGCGGCAGCCGCGCCCAGGTATTCGTCAATCGTGCCGTGTTCCCAACCCAGCGCACCGGGTCCGTAGGGACTGCTCGGTGTGACTGCTTCAATCTCGCGTTCCTCTGCGAAGTCGGCCGCCAAGGCCGCAACAAACGTCCGGAACGAGTCTTCGTCTGTCACTTGGCCGAGAAGCTTGTCGAGGTCTTGCGGCATGCGATGTTCCTTGAGTTTGAGATGGCATAAGGACTGTACCCGGCTCCTATGAATGCCCCCTTTCAAGTGGTATCGAACTTCGGCTTTGGGCCCTGAGCCGACGGTGACCATCGTCTCCCAAGAGCCGTCACTGATTTGAAATCGCTTGATTGATGCCGAAAATCGGCCCTTGGCTCTACCGGGCCATGCCAATGACGACGCTATAG
>NZ_LMHQ01000008.1:0-171922 GCF_001428225.1 Acidovorax sp. Root70 | reverse complement strand
GAAGCCGAGGCAAACTACTACCGGCAACTCGCCAGTCAGGCCATTGTGGAAGTGGGCTGACTTAAACCAAACAGCCTCCGCAGAAGCCGGGGCGATTCAGTTTGGCTTACCTACCAATCCTCCTTCACCGCCATCACCGCATCCCTCCCCGCCGCAGCCCGCCCCGCCAGCCACGCGGTGACCGTGCCAGACACGATCACCGCAGCACACAACCCCAGCAGCCTCCCCCCCGGCACCGCCAGATCCATCGTCCAGTGAAAACTCTGCGGGTTGACCACGTGCACCAGCACCACGGACACGGCCAGCCCCAGCAGCACGCCCGCCGCCGCACCCACGGCCGTCCACGCAGCGCCTTCGCTGGCCACCACGGTCAGGATCTGCCGCCGCGTGAGGCCCAGGTGGGCGAGCAGGCCAAACTCCTTGCGGCGCGCCAGCACCTGGGCGCTGAAGCTGGCGGCCACGCCGAACAGGCCGATGCCGATGGCCACGGCCTGCAGCCAGTAGGTGACGGCGAAGCTGCGGTCGAAGATGCGCAGCGAGCGCTCGCGGATGGTGGCGGCGGAGCTGAATTCCACCAGGGCCTCGCCGCTGTCGCTAGTTGCGGCTCCCGCCTCAGTGGAGGGCTGGCGGCCGGCTTGCGTTGCAGCGAGCGCGCGGATGGACGACTGCAGGGCTGGCACATCGGTGCCCTCGCTGGGCCACAGGGCCAGGTCGCTGGTGCGGGCGTCGCCGGTCAGGCGCAGCCACACGGCGCGGTCCATCACCACGGCGCCGGTTTGCCGGGCATAGTCGCGCCAGATGCCTGCTATGTAAAAGATAGCTGTTGGCGCATGATTCTCTAGCGCTTGGGCGCTAAAAGCCTTGGAAAGCGCGGGCCACTCCATGCCGGGGCGCAGGCCGTACAGGTCCACCACGGCCTCGCTGATGTACACGCCGGTGCGGCCAGGGGGCACGGGCAGGGCCTCGCCCACCAGGGGCAGGGTCTGCGCTGGCTCATCGCCCAAGGGGCGGCTTAGCACTGTGAGGGCGGGCAGGGTGGGGGACTGCTGCAGCGGGCTGGCGCGCAGGGGCTGCACGCGGTCCAACCCTGGCAGCTGGGCCACCGCTTCTGCAAAGCCTGCGGGCAATAAAGCGGCTTCACCGCCGCCCGTGCCACCCCCACCGATGGCCGAGCGCACATACAGCGGCGACGGCAGCACCGCGTCCAGCCACTGCGTGACCGAGCCGCGAAAGCTGGACACCATCACCGTCAGTGCCACGGCCAGGCTGAGGGATGCGACCACGCCGCCTACTGCGATGGCCGCGCTGCCGCGCATGCGCCGCGCGCGCTCCAGCGCCAGCAGTGGCAGCGCATGGCGTGCGGCCAGGGGCTGCAGCCAGGCCAGTAACCGGGCCATGCCCCAGGGCAGCAGGGCAATGCCTCCCACCAGCAGCAACGCAATGGCCACGTACGCGGCCAGTGGAATGCCAAATACGGGTGGAGCGCTAGTGAGCAGTGCCCCGGTAGCTATCAAAACAATACCAACGGTGCCTTTGTCCATCTGGCTGGCTGCGGCACCCAGGCCCTTCAGGGTCTGGGCTGGGGGCAGGGTCTGCGCGGCGCGGGCGGGCCACCAGCCGCCCGCCAAGGCGGCCGCCACGCCCAGTGCTCCGTACACCAGCGCGGCGGGGGCGCTCCATTGCAGCGCTGGCCGCACGCCCGCAAAGTAGCCGCCGCCCAGGTCGCCGCCCAGCAGTTGCAATGCGGTGGCTGCCAGCGCGGTGCCCAGTGCGATGCCCAGCACGCTGCCCAGCAGGCCCAAGGCTGCCGACTCTGCCAGCACCAGCGACAGCCGCTGTCGCGGCGTGGCGCCCAGCACGGCCAGCAGCGCAAACTGCGGCCCGCGCTGCGCCACGCTGAGGGCCAGCACCGAGAACACCAGAAACGCCCCGGTGAACAGCGCCACCAGCGCCAGCACCGTCAGGTTGACCCGGTAGGCGCGCGACAGGTTGCTGATGCGCTGGGTGGCGTCGCCGGGCTGCGCTAGCACCAGGTTGGCGGGCCAGCCGGGCTGCGCGCGCAGTGCGGCCTCCCACGCGGCGCGGTCGGTGCCGGGCTGCAGTTGCAGGTCGATGCGGGTGAGTGCGCCCGCGCGGCCAAACAGGGCTTGCGCGGCACCAATGTCCATCACGGCCAGCGGCGCGCCGCCAGCGGTCACGGTGCCTGCCACCTGCACAGTGAGCATTGGCTGCAAACCCACCTGCAGCGTGACGCGGGGCAGGGGCGACGATGCATCAGGCGCAGCGGCAGGCAGCCCCAGTGCCTGCAGCGCAGCCGTGTTGAGGAACACCGTGGCGGGGGCGAAGAGGGCGAACCGGTCGGCGCTGTCCCAGGGGCGTGGCACCAGCGCAGGGGCCATGGTGGGTAGCAGCAGTGCATCGGCGCCGAGCACGCGGATGGGAGTGGGAGTGCGAGGTGACGGGTCATTGGCGCCCGCTGCATTCGCGCCCGTTGTGGAGGCTGCCTGCGCCATGGCCGACAACTCCAGCAGCGGGCTGGCGCGGGCCACCTGTGGGTCGGTGGCTAGGCGTTCGTACAGCGCCTCGGGCAGGCTGCCTTGCATGGCGCGCAGCTCCAGGTCGGGCTGGCCGTTGACGGCGCGCACGGCCTGCGAGAACTCGTCCAGCGCAGACGCATTGATCACATGCACCGCAAACGCCAGCGCCACACCGAGCATCACGGCCGCCACCGCTGCGGCGCTGCGCCAGGGGTGGTGGCGCAGGTCTTGCCAGGAGAAGGTGCGGAGCAGGGCGAGCATGGGCTGCATTGTGGCCGCAGGGGCCCGGCGCAGCAGCGTTTGATGCATATCAACCTTGCGTTTTGCACCCTCTTGAAGTGCTGAAAGGCTGCGCCTATCTTGGCATCAGGGTCTGCACTCCTGCGCAGGCTCAGTTGTCCGTTTCAACCCCTTTTCAGGAGCCATAACCATGAACTCTCTCGTGAACCGCGGCAGTCTGTTTGATGACTTTTTCAAGGACATTGCCCCCGGCTTTTATGTGCGCCCGCTGCATGGCGACAACCTGCCTTCGCCCAGTCAGATCAAGGTGGATGTGAAGGAAACCGAAAGCGGCTACACGGTGCAGGCCGAAGTGCCCGGCGTGGCCAAGGAGGACATCCATGTCTCGCTCGAAGGCAATGTGGTGAGCCTGCGCGCCGAGGTGCGCCAGCACGATGAAAAGCGCGAGGGCGAAAAGGTGCTGCGCAGCGAGCGCTACTTTGGCGCTGTGGCCCGCAGCTTTCAGCTGCCTGCCGATGTGGACGCCGCGCAGGCCAAGGCCAAGTACGACAACGGCGTGCTGACGCTGACTTTGCCCAAGAAGGTGAACAAGGCGGCGCAGCGGCTGAACATCGAGTAAGCGCGGCTCACACAACCCTTCTGGCGTTGTTGCTGCGTCTTGTCGTACTAAAAGTACTGCCTGCGACGCAGCGCCTAGCCAGAACCGCTGCGCTGGGTTGTGTGATCCGCTTCAAGTCTTCGCGCGGCCTCCGCTGAGCGCGCGCGAGGCCTAACCGGCGATGCCGCTGGCCGTGAGGCGCAGCACCCGATCGGCCCGTGCGGCGGCAGCGTCGGAATGGGTGACCAGCACCAGCGATGCGCCGTGCTCGCGCGTCTGGGCCAGCAGCAGGTCCATCACGCGCGTGGCGGTGGTGGGGTCGAGGTTGCCGGTGGGCTCGTCGGCCAGCAGCAGGGCGGGGCGGTGCACCAGCGCGCGGGCGATGGCCACACGCTGCAGCTGGCCGCCGCTGAGCTGCTGCGGCAGCCGTGTACCCAACCCTTCCAGGCCCACGGCGGCCAGCATGTGCTGCACGCGGGCCACATCGCTTTGGCCCAGCAGCATCAGCGGCAGGGCCACGTTCTGCGCGACGTCCAGGTGCGGCAACACGTGGAAGGCCTGGAACACAAAACCCACCTGCGCGCGGCGCCACAGGGCGCGGGCAGTGTCGTCCAGCTGGCCCAGGTCGGTGGTGCCGTGGGTAATGCTGCCGGTGTCCCAGGTGTCGAGTCCCGCCAGGCAGTTGAGCAACGTGGACTTGCCCACACCCGAATCGCCCACGATGGCCACAAACTCGCCCGGCGCCACGGCGAACTGCACGTTGGCAAACACCGGCGTGCTGCCGTAGTGCTTGCCCAGGTTCTGCACACGCAGCAGCGTCATGGTGTGCGCTGCTCCAGGCGCTTCAGCACGGCCTGCACCAGGTGGGCCACGGCATGGGGCTGGTCGCAGGCGATGGCGTGGCGCTGCGGCATGCTGCGCAGCCAGGTGATCTGGCGCTTGGCCAGCTGGCGCGTGGCGGCAATGCCGCGCTCGCGCAGGAAGGCGGTGTTCAATGGCGTGCCTGCGGGGCGGCTGGCCTGGAAGTCCAGCTCCTCCCACACCTGCCGGTAGCCCACGCAGCGCATGGAGGGCAGGTCGGGGTGCAGGTCGCCGCGTGCGCGCAGGGCCGTTACCTCGTCAATGAAGCCACCGGCCAGCATGGCGTCAAAGCGCTGGGCAATGCGCTCGTGCAACCAGGCCCGGTTGTCGGGTTCCAGGGAAAAGAGTGCGCTGGCGCCGGTGTTGTTTGTGTTGTCTGCTACTTTTTTGATAGTGTGAAAGCTCGACAGCGGCTGGCCTGAGACATGCCACACCTCCAGCGCGCGCTGGATGCGCTGGCTGTCACCGGGGGCCAGGCGTGCGGCCGTTACCGGGTCTACGCGGGCCAGCTCGGCGTGCAGGGCGGGCCAGCCTTGCTCGGCCGCCTGGGCTTCGATCTTGGCGCGCACCTCCGGGTCGGCAGCGGGCATGTCGTCTATGCCATCAAACAGCGCCTTGAAGTACAGCATGGTGCCGCCCACCAGCAGCGGCAGTGCGCCGCGCGCGCGGATCTCGGCGATGAGCCGGGTGGCGTCTTGCACAAACTCGGCGGCGCTGTAGGCCTGCAGCGGGTCGCGGATGTCGATGAGGTGGTGCGGCACCGCAGCGCGCTCGTCGGGCGTGGGCTTGGCGGTGCCAATGTCCATGCTCCGGTACACCAGGGCCGAGTCCACGCTGATGATCTCGACCGGCCGGCCCTGCTTGCCCAGCACGGCAGCCAGCGCCAGCGCGCCGGCCGTCTTGCCGGATGCGGTGGGGCCTGCCAGAGCGATGGTGGGGAGGGTGTCAGGCGTGCTCACGGGGCGCTCCAAACTTCTGCACCAGGGTCCACGAGATCACGGCCAGTGCTACCGACCAGAACCAGATGCCATTGACCAGCGGCCACACCGTGCCATCGAGCCGCATACCCAGCCAGCCGCCGATGGCAAACGCCGCCAGCATCATCATGAAACCGTTCAACGCCGATGCCACGCCGGCCGCCTTGGGGAAGGGGCCCACCGCACCGCTTTGCCCGCAGGGCTGGTGGATGCCATGCCCCACCATGAACAGGTAGAACGGCAGCGTCAGCGCCCAGGGCTGGTGCCAGCCCATCCAGGCCACCAGCGCCATCAGCGTGCCGCCCCCGGCGCTCAAGGCCCCGGCAATGGCCACCGTGCGCTGCAAGCCAAAGCGTGCCAGCAGAGCGCGGCACACGAAGGTGCCCCCAAAGTAGGCCACGCAGGCCGAGGCCATGACCCAGCCGTACATGGTGCGCGTGAGGCCCAGCACATCGATGTAAACGAACGAGGACGACGCCAGAAACGTGAACAGGCCGCCGTAGGTGGCGGTGGTCTGCAGCGAAAACGCCCAGAAGGTGGGGTTGCGCAGCACGTGCAGCCAAGTGCCCACCAGCGCACGGGGCTGCAGGGCCTGCGGGTTGCGGTGGGCCAGGGTCTCGGGCAAGCGCAAGGCCACCAGCGCCAGCGTGACCACGGCATACACCGTGAGGGCCAGCAGCGCAGCGCGCCAGCCCAGCCATTCACTCAGCAGGCCCCCCATGGGCGCGCAGATACAGGCCACGACGCCGAGCCCCGTCAGCGCCTTGGACATGGCGCGGGCTCCCTCCAGTGGGGTGTACAGGTCGCGCACGATGGCACGCGCGCACATCACCACGGCGCCCATGGCAGCCCCTTGGGCGATGCGCCATAGGATGAGCAGCCCCATGGTCGGCGCAAAGGCGCTGCCCAGCGAGGCCACGGTGTAGATAGTGAGCCCTGCCAGCAGGATGGGGCGGCGGCCAAAGCGGTCAGACAGCGGGCCCCACACCATTTGCGAGCAACCGAACGCCAGCAACAGCCCGCTGAGCGTGAGCTGCGCGGCCGCCATGGGGGCGCCCAGGCTGCGGGTGAGCGCGGGCAGGGCGGGCAGGTACAGGTCGGTGGTGACGGGCTGGATGGACAGCAGCAGGGCCAGCACCAGAATGGCCAGGCCGGGACGGATCGAGACAGGGGCGGCCGCAGACGCTGCGGTGGCGGAGGGGGCAGACATATCTGTCTGAGCGTACCAGAAGGGGTGGGCGCGCCGCTGGCAGGTTGATTGCCGTGGGCCCGTGAGAACTTGCGCAGATTTGTGTATGACAAAGGTCGCACCGGTGACATCCTGGCGAGCGCGGGGCGAAGCACCATGGCGGCGCGGTGGCTGGCGGACCGACTGGCCTTGGACGCTGTTCTGAGGGGTGCCGCGCCCAGATGCTGCACAACACTACATAACGAGGAGACAAGACATGCAAAAGATCCACAGCGCCTCTGTGGCGTACCCCCATACCTCCTCAGTGCGCTCTGCACCGCCCCGGCGTTCTAGTACAGCCGCTGCTACGCTGTGGCAAACTGCCTGCGCCGTGGCGGCGTTGGGTGTGGCCTTGGCGGGCCCAGCCCAGGCGCAGGCCCCGGCATTGCCTGCGCCCGAAACGGTGACGCTGGACAAGCTGGGCTACATGAGCACCTTCCCGCCCGAGGGGGCGCAGCGGGTGGACCTGAGCAACTCGTACAAATACCCGCAGCTGCGCTGGGCCGTGCAGCACCTGCGCGAGCTGCAGCCCACGCGCAATATCCGCAGGGGGGGTGCCGCGCCCTCGGCCCTGCCCGCCGACCCGCGACCACTGGGCACTGTGGCATTCGATGACGACAAGGGCCAGCCCATCACGGTGGACCAATGGTTCACCCGCACCTACACCGATGCCCTGGTGGTGATGCACAAGGGCCGCGTGGTGTATGAGCGCTACGACAACCAGATGAAGCCCTACACGCCGCATCTGCTGTTCTCGGTCACCAAATCGTTCACCGGGCTCATGGCGGCGCAGCTGGTGCACGAGGGCAAGATCGACCCCGAGGCGCTGGTGACCAAGTACGTGCCCGAGCTGGCAGAGTCGGCCTGGGGCGACATGAAGGTGCGCGATGTGATGGACATGACGGGCGCCGTGCGCTTCCGCGAGGTCTACACCGACCCGACCACCGAGATCTTTGGCTACAGCTGGTCCAGCGGCCTGCTGCCCCGTCCGCCGGGCTACCAGGGGCCGACCAACGTGTACGACTTCCTCAAGACGCTCAAGAAGGAAGGCGAACACGGCGCCGGGTTTGTGTACCGCACCGTACATTCGGAGGTGCTGGGCTGGATCGTGTCGCGCGCTACCGGCAAACACTGGGCGGAGCTGATGAGCGACAACATCTGGCAAAAGCTGGACACCGAGGAAGACGCCCATGTGATGGTGGACAGCGTGGGTACGCCCCTGCAGGGCGCAGGCCTTAACGCCACGGCGCGCGACCTGGCGCGGTTTGGCGAGATGCTGCGCCTGGGCGGCAGCTTCAACGGCCAGAAGATTTTTGACAAGGCCGTGATCGACGACACCGCCAAGGGCGGTGACCGCGAGAAGTTCAAGATGGGGGGCATGGCCTTTCGGCCCGGTTACAGCTACCGCAACCAGTGGTGGGTGCTGCACAACGCCGATGGTGCCTACGAGGCTGCGGGCATCCACGGCCAGTTCATCCATGTGAACCCTGCCGCCGAGATGGTGGTGGTCAAGCTGTCGTCGCACCCTGTAGCGGGGGCAGGCTTTACCCACCCGCTCACCCTCAAGGCCTGGGCGGCGCTGGCGCAGGCGGTGCGCCGCTGACGATACGCCTACTTCAGGTGAAACAGCGATGCCACGGCCTCGCGGTACTGCCGCTGCCCCACAGAGTTCGTGTTGTGATGCGAGCCGCCTTCCACCAGCACAAACTGCTTGGGCTCCCGGGCTGCCTCGTACAGTTGGCGGCCCAGTGCGGGGCGGATCAGGCTGTCGTCGCTGCCATGCACCACCAGCAGCGGCGAGCCGATGTCGGCCACCTTGCGGATGGATTCAAACCGCTGCGTGATGAGCGGCGACACCGGCAGCCAGCCCCACTTGAAGGTGCTGACCACGTCGGGAATGCTGGTGAAGGTGCCTTCGACGATGGTGCCCTGCTCGTCGGGCACCTGGCGCGCCAGGTCGATGGCAATGGCACCGCCCAGCGAGTGGCCGAAGATGTAGCGGGGCTTGCCCGGTTGCTGAGCGGCCAACCAATCCCAGGCGGCGCGGGCGTCTTCGACGGCCGTGGCCTCCGACGGCAGGCCCGCGCTGCTGCGGCCAAAACCCCGGTAATCGATGGCCAGCACCGAGAAGCCCAGCTCCTGCATGCGCCGGATGCGGCCCGACGAGCCCGCCACGTTCCAGCGCGCGCCGTGCAGGTACAGCAGCACCGGCGCGCTGGCCTTGCCGTGGGGCAGCCACAGGCCGTGCAGGCGCTCGGCCTTGCTGCTGGTGTCAGAAGTGAAGTCAATCCACACGTCCTGCATGCCTTCGGTGGACTGCGCGCCGCCCCAGCTGCGGTCGCTGGGCTGGAAGATCCATTCGCGCTGCTTGGCGTCGAGTGTGGCGCAACCGACGCTCACGGCCACAACCACTGCGAGGGACACAAGGAGGGGGGCTCTTTTCATCATCCAGCAGATTCTGGCCGAGGCACAAAAGTTCGGTGAGGCTGGGGATACCGTAGGAAGCCGCCGGCAGTCGGGCAGCAGGCGGCGTTGCCGAGCGCTGGCTCGGCACCGTCGCTACCCGCCGTTACGACAACCGGGAGGCCGACTGCATGGGCGAGGACGTGTCGATGGAAAGATCTCCCGCATCCTGCGTGGTCACGCCCGCCGCCAGGCGCACACGCAGTGCCAGGTCGGTGCGCGAATCCGCGTTGTGCAGCGCCTCGTCCAGTGCGATGCGGCCGTCGGTATAGAGCTGGTACAGCGCCTGGTCAAAGGTGCACATGCCGATCTCGGTGCTGTGGCCCATGGCCTCCTTGATGCCCGAGAACTCGCCCTTGGCGATCAGGTCGGCGATGTAGGGCGAGTTGAGCATCACCTCCACCGCAGGCACCAGCTTTTCGTGCAGGCCGGGGATCAGGCGCTGCGAGATCACGCCGGCCAGGTTCAGGCTCAGGTCCATCAGCAGCTGGTGGTGGGCGTCTTCGGGGAAGAAGTTGATGACCCGCTCCATGGCCTGGTTGGCATTGTTGGCGTGCAGCGTGGACAGGCACAGGTGGCCAGTCTCGGCATAGGCAATGGCCTGCTTCATGGTGTTGCGGTCGCGGATCTCGCCGATCATGATCACGTCCGGCGCCTCGCGCAGCGCGTTTTTCAGGGCTTCTTCGTACGACTGCGTGTCGATGCCCACCTCGCGCTGGTCCACCACCGAGCGCTTGTGCGCGTGCAGGAATTCGAGCGGGTCTTCGATGGTGAGGATGTGGCCCGTCACGTTCTCGTTGCGGTAGTTGATCATCGACGCCAGCGTGGTTGATTTGCCCGAGCCGGTGGCGCCGGTCACCAGCACCAGGCCGCGCTTGCGCAGCACCAGCTTTTCCAGCACCTGGGGCAGGCCCAGCGCGGCCAGCGGCGGGATCTTGTTCTTGATGTAGCGCACCACCATGCCGGTTTCGCCGCGCTGCACAAAAACGTTGACCCGAAAGCGCCCCAGGTTCTCGGCCGAGATCGACAGGTTCATCTCCTGCTTGGCCTCGAACTCGCCGATCTGCTTTTCATTCATCACCGAGTAGGCCAATTGCTTGACCTGGCCTGGCAGCAAGGCAGGCATCTTCAACGGGTGCGTAACCCCTTCGATCTTGAGATTGACCGGCGCACCGACACTGAAGAAAAGGTCCGAGCCTCCCTTTTCGACCATGACGTTCAAGAAGCTGAAGATTTCCATGGCGGACTCCCGAAAGTGTGCGTATTTGTTTCCAGGTGCAGCATAGCCTGCACTGCCCTGAGCACCAAAAACAAAGGGGCCGAAGCCCCAGTGATTTGCTGTGTGAACAGGCTCTTGGAACGCAAACACGTTCCAAGGCCCGGCCCTTCCCCCTACACCACGCCCTGCGCCAGCATGGCGTCGGCCACCTTCACAAAGCCGGCGATGTTGGCGCCGTCGATGTAGCTCACGCTGCCGTCAGCCCGCTTGCCGTAGTGCAGGCAGGCTGCGTGGATGCCCTGCATGATCTGCAGCAGGCGGGCGTCCACCTCTTCGCGCGGCCAGGACAGGCGGGCCGCGTTCTGGCTCATCTCCAGGCCAGATGTGGCCACGCCACCCGCGTTGCTGGCCTTGCCGGGCGCATACAGTACGCCTGCGGCTTCAAAGGCCTTGGCCGCTTCGATGGTCGAGGGCATGTTGGCACCTTCGGCCACGCATAGCACACCGTTTTGGATGAGCAGCTTGGCGTCGTTGGCGTCCAGCTCGTTTTGCGTGGCGCAGGGCAGGGCCACATCCACCTTCACATGCCAGGGGCGGACACCAGGCCCGAACTTCACACCCGTGCGAGAGGCGTAGTCGCTGACGCGGCCGTACAGGTGGTTTTTCACGTCCATCAGGATGGCGAGTTTTTCGGGGGTGAAGCCGTCTTCGTCCACCACCGTGCCGCTGGAGTCCGACACCGTCACCACCTTCGCGCCCAGTTCCATCGCCTTTTGCACCGCGTATTGCGCCACGTTGCCCGAGCCCGACACCGACACGCGCAGGCCGTCAAACGAGCGGCCCCGGGTCTTGAGCATCTCTTGCGCGAAGTACACGGTGCCATAGCCCGTGGCTTCGGGGCGGATCAGCGAGCCGCCGAACGACAGGCCCTTGCCGGTGAACACGCTGGCCGCGTTGTTGGCCAACTTCTTGTACATGCCCGCCATGAAACCCACCTCACGGCCGCCCACGCCGATGTCGCCGGCGGGCACATCGGTGTCCGGGCCCACATGGCGGTACAGCTCGGTCACGAACGCCTGGCAAAAGCGCATGACTTCGCCAGGGCTCTTGCCCTTGGGGTCGAAGTCGGAACCGCCTTTGCCACCACCCATGGGCAGCGTGGTCAATGCGTTCTTGAAGGTCTGCTCAAACGCCAGGAACTTGAGCACCGACAGGTTGACCGACGGGTGAAAGCGCAGGCCGCCCTTGTAGGGACCAATGGCCATACTGTGCTGGATGCGGTAGCCGCGGTTGACCTGCACGGTGCCATGGTCGTCCACCCAGGACACGCGAAACATCACGACGCGCTCGGGCTCCACCAGCCGCTCCAGCAGGCCGTGCTCGGCATAGCGCGGGTGCTGCGCGATGAACGGCCACAGGCTTTCCATCACTTCGGTGACAGCTTGCAGAAATTCCGGCTGGCCGGGATTGCGGAGCGCCACGTGGGAAAGGAAGCTTTCGGCGGTCGCGTGTTTCATGGTTCAAAGGGCTTTCAGCATTAAAGGGTCAACAACATCGAAGGCAGCAACGCACCGGTTTGGCGCGCTGCAACATCGAATTATGTCCAAAAGTTATACGTTCATGCCGATGTCTATGCACAATGGTGGGGAATGTGGTCCGGGTATTTGCCACATGTTGGTGCGTTTGGTGCGCGGTCTGGCCGTCATGCGTTTGCAAAACACGGGTCATGGCCTTGTCACATGCCGAGCCCACAGTTCGGCGGTTCTACCAACAACATAGCGAGGAGAAGAGCATGCACATCACTGGTGTGAAATGGGGAGCGCTGGCCTTGGTGGCCACGCTGGCAGCTTGCGGCGGCAGCGATAACTATCCTTACCCCACGTTGAACGGCGACAAGCCCCTGGTCATCGGTCACCGTGGCACGGCGGGCTACCGGCCCGACCACACGCTGGAGGGCTACAAGCTGGCCATCGACATGGGCGCCGACTTCATCGAGCCCGACCTGGTCGCCACCAAGGACGGCGTGCTGGTCGCCCGCCATGAGCCCAACATCACGGGCACCACCGATGTCTCCACCCGCCCCGAATTCGCCAGCCGCAAGACCAAGAAGATGGTTGACGGCGTAGAGGAAGAAGGCTGGTTTGTCACCGACTTCACCCTGGCCGAACTCAAGACCCTGCGCGCCATCCAGCCCCTGTCCGACCGTGACCAGTCGTACAACGGCAAGTTCCAGATCCCCACCTTTGAAGAAGTGCTGGACCTGGCCAAGTCCGAAGGTGCCAAGGCGGGTCGCACCGTGGGCGTATACCCCGAGACCAAGCACCCCACCTACCATGTCAAGCAGGGCCTGCCGCTGGAAGACCGCCTGCTGGCCATCCTGGCCAAGTACGGCTACACCGCCAAGAGCTCGCCCGTCATCATCCAGTCGTTCGAAGTCTCCAACCTCAAGTACCTGCGCACCAAGACCCAGGTGCGCCTGGTGCAGCTGGTGGACGCAGACGATGTGAACCCCGATGGCACCATGTCGCTGGTGGCCCCATACGACAAGCCCTATGACTTTGCCGTGGCCGGTGACTCGCGCACCTTCGCCAGCCTGCTGACCCCCGCTGGCCTCAAGGAAGTCAAGACCTATGCCGACGGCATTGGCCCCTGGAAGCCGTACCTGATCCCCTCCAAGCAAGTGGACGCCAACAAGGACGGCAAGGCCGACGACTTGAATGGCGACGGCAAGATCGACGAACGCGACCGCGTGATGATGGCGCCCACCGACGTGGTGAAGAACGCCCACGCCGAAGGCCTGTTCGTGCACGCCTACACCTTCCGCAACGAAGCCAAGCGCCTGGCCTCGGACTTCAAGGGCGACCCCAAGGCCGAATACAAGCTGTTCTACAACCTGGGTGTGGACGGCGTGTTCAGCGACTTTGCCGACACGGCCAAGGCAGCGCGGGACAACTGAGAATTCATAACGGCAACCGACCGCTACAACGCGGCCCGCTTGCTGTGCAGCCGTTAAAAAGCCCGCTCTGGCGGGCTTTTTTCATGCGGCGGAGTGCGTGGATGGTCAGAACCCCAGCGCAAACCCCACGCTGAGCAAGGTGCGCCCCTGTTGGCGGCCCACGGTGGCGTCGAGCTGCCTGCCGGGCGCCCATTCCCACCGGGCGCCGGTCTGGAACGTGGGGGCGCTGTGCTGGGTGCCAAAGGCTTCCAGGTGCGGGGTGATGGCACCCCAGCTGCGTTCCACCGAGGCGCCCCAGGTGGCGCGCCAGGACTGGCCGCGCTCGCGCTGGCTGCCCAGGTTGGCATTGACCACGCCCCAGGTCGCGGCGCAGGTGCCGATGAGATTGAGCGCCACCACGCTGCCTGCGCTCTGCCCGGCACCTTGGCGCCGGTGCACGACGCCGGCGCTGCTGCCTGCATTGCAGCCTTGTTCTTGCGCGGGGCTCCACAGCCACTTGGCCTGCACGCCTTGCAGGGTGTGGCGCTCGTTGCGGTCACGAGCCAACACGGCGCCCAGCTCCAGTCCAGCGATGGGGGTGAAGGCAGGGGCCATGTACACCGTGCCGGGCTGGCCGCGCTGGCCCTCCCACCACACTTCGAGGTGGCCATGGCCCACCTCGTCCACGCCCGCATCATCCACGGACAGGGGGCGCCCGGCGTGGGCGGGCCAGGCCAGGCACAGGGCAGTGGTGGCCGCCAGCAGGTTTAGGGCGGGTGTAGGAGCGGTGCTGCAACGAGGGGTCATGGAGGGCGATGGGCAATGGCTGGAGGAGAGGGCTCTGGCTATGTCGCGGGCGGTGCGGTGCCCGCCGCTACCGTCCACGCAGGAACAGCGCGTCCAGCTCCTTCATGCTCAGCTGCCGCCAGGTGGGGCGGCCGTGGTTGCACTGGTCGGAACGGTCGGTGGTTTCCATCTGGCGCAGCAATGCGTTCATCTCGTCGATGGTGAGCTTGCGATTGGCCCGCACGGCGCCGTGGCAGGCCATGGTGCCCAGGATTTCATTGCGGGCGCGTTGCACTACGGTGGTGGCGTCGTGTGCGGCCAGCTCGGCCAGCACGCTGCGGGCCAGCTCCACCGGGTCGCCCTGCGCCAGGGTGGTGGGCACGGCGCGCACGGCCAGCGTCTTGGGGGAGAAGGGCACCACCTCCAGGCCCAGCGTGGCCAGCACCTCGGCAGACTCTTCGGCTGTGGCGACTTCCTGTGGCGTGGCGGCGAAGGTGGCAGGGATCAGCAAGGGCTGGCTCGCGATGCGCGCGCCGCTGTCCACCTGGGCCTTCAGGCGCTCGTAGACGATGCGTTCGTGGGCGGCGTGCATGTCCACCACCACCATGCCCTGGGCGTTTTCGGCCAGGATGTACACACCGTGCAACTGGGCCACGGCCTTGCCCAGGGGCCAGGCGGCTTCCTGGCCATCGCGGCCCACGGGCCAGGCCGTGGCCGGGTTGCTGGCGAGGGGTGCGGTCGTGGACGCTGCAGAGGGTGCAGCTACCTCTGCAGGCTGCGCGCCGTCCCACCCCGTGGCAGAAGCGCCGGATGCGCCGGGCATCGCGGGCGCTGCGTTCGCATCGGCCTGGGCCGAAGGTGCCCACAGCCCGCCCACTGCAGCGCCAGACGCTGGCTCAGCCATGGGGCTCGCGGAGGGCGCACCGCGGGGCGCCCACAAGGCCGCCAGATCTTCCACACGGTGACCACGTTCTTCAAATTTGATAGCGGCCTGGGTATTCCACACCGGCGCTTGGGGCGTCTGGGGCTTGAAATGCTCCGCATCACCGGCTGGAGTGGAGTTGGGCGCCGCCGCAGCCGCTGCCAGTGCGGCGGCACGGGGCGCAGCCAGCGCGTTCTCTACCGCATGGCGCACGGCCTGGTGCACCTCGCGGCTGTCCCGGAAGCGCACCTCGATCTTGGTGGGGTGCACGTTCACGTCCACACGCGCCGGGTCGATCTCGACATACAGCGCGTAGATGGGCTGCTTGTGGCCGTGCAGCACGTCTTCGTAGGCGCTGCGGGCAGCGTGGGTGAGGACCTTGTCGCGCACAAAGCGGCCATTGACGTAGCAGTACTGGTGGTCGGGCCGCGAGCGGGCAGCGTCGGGCAGCCCTGCGCGGCCGGTGACGGTGACGGGCCCTACGCGGTGCTGCACAGCAACCGACTGGGTGACGAAGTCTTCGCCCAGCACGTCCGACAGGCGGCGTGCCAGCGCGTCATGGGCGTCCTGCACATCGCCCTGGCCGGGCACGAAGGTGGCGCGCCACTGCTCCACCAGCTTGCCTTCGTGCCAGATGGCAAAGCCCACATCGGGCCGCGCCAGCGCGTGGCGGCGCACCGATTCAATGCAGTGCGCCAGCTCGGTGGCGTCGGTCTTCAAGAACTTGCGGCGCGCGGGGGTGGAGAAGAACAATTCCTTCACCTCCACCGTGGTGCCGGTGCTGCGTGCGGCGGGGCGCAGCTCGCCGCTGCGGGCGTCCAGCAAGAAGGCGCTGGCCTGAGCGGCCGGGCGCGAGAGCAGGGCCATCTCCGACACCGACGCAATCGCAGCCAGTGCCTCGCCCCGAAAGCCCATGGTGGCCACGGTTTCCAGGTCGTTCAGGTTGGTGATCTTGCTGGTGGCGTGGCGGCGCAGGGCCACGGGCAGTTCTTCTTGCGGAATGCCGCCGCCATCGTCTTCCACCGTGATCAGCCGCACCCCGCCTGCCGAAAGGCGCACGGTGATTTGCGTGGCACCCGCGTCCAGCGCGTTGTCCACCAGTTCTCGCACCACCGAGGCCGGGCGCTCCACCACCTCGCCGGCCGCGATCTGGCTGATCAGCTCGTCGGGCAGATCGCGGATGGGGCGGCGCGCGTTGGTGGGGGGGGTAGAGGCAGGTTGCGCCGCAGCGAGGGAGGGAGTGGTGTCGTTCACCCGGGTGATTTTAGGGCGGGGCTGCGCAGGGGTATCGGGCCGGGTCAGGGTGCGATGGGGATAATGCGCCCACCTTTTTTAGCGGCGCCAGGACCCCTTCTTCATGGAACTTGTCACTTTTCTCATCGACTTCATCCTGCACGTGGACAAGTACCTGGAGGCGTTTGTGCAGGCCTACGGCATGTGGGTGTATGCGCTGCTGTTCGCCATCGTGTTTGTCGAGACCGGGCTGGTGGTGATGCCGTTCTTGCCGGGCGACTCGCTGCTGTTCATCGTCGGTGCACTCTGCGGTGCGGGCATGATGAACTTTCCGCTGGCGTGTGCGGTGCTGCTGGCGGCGGCCATCCTGGGCGACCAGTGCAACTACTCGATCGGCCGCTACTTTGGGCCCAAGGTGTTCCAGTGGGAGGATTCGCGCTGGTTCAACCGCCGGGCGTTTAACCAGGCGCATGAGTTTTATGAGCGCTACGGCGGCATCACCATCGTGATCGCGCGTTTCATGCCCTTCATCCGCACTTTCGCGCCCTTTGTGGCAGGCGTGGCCGAAATGGGGCGTGCCAAGTTCACGGCCTACAACGTGGGCGGGGCGCTGCTCTGGGTGCTGGGCATTGCCACGGCCGGATACTTCTTTGGCAACTTTGCCTGGGTCAAGGAGAACCTGGACAAGATCATCTGGGCGATGATTTTTGTGCCCGGCCTGATTGCCATCTTTGGCGCATGGCGCGCCGGACGTCAAGCCCGCGCGGCCTGACCGGCGATTAATTTGCTACCAAAAGAAGAGCGGCAGGCGCATGTGATTCATGCACCTGCCGCTTTTTTGATGCCTGAAGTGGTGTAACGGGCATCAGCCAAGGCGCTCAGGGCCCTGCGGACTGATTAACGGCGGTAGGGGCGACGCTGATCGCGGTCCTCACCCACTTCATGGCCGATCAGTGCGCCAGCTGCGGCGCCGCCAATGGTGCCCACGGGGCCGCCGAAGATGGCGTTGCCGGCAACGCCGCCGACCACGGCGCCCACGCCGGTGCCGACTTGTGCGTTGGTGGGGTTGGAGGCACAACCACCCAGAGCCAGGGCCGCAGTGCAGGTGGTCGCAAGAAGGATGTGACGGATGTTCATGGCGAGATTCCTTGATAGTTGTGGAGTCAGGCCGTGGACCCCAATCCGCGGTGGCGGCTGAAGCTCGACCTGTGCCTCTACTGTGGCTCGTCGTGCCGCCCGCCGGTGTAGGCAGGCGAGGGCGCCGGCTGTAGGACAGGCTCTAAGGGTTTCCCTGCGCCCGGTGCTGTTGCCAATCGCGTTCCACAGGCAGATCATTTCCTTGATTTACAAAATTACACAAGGACACGCGATGACCCAGCACATCCAGCAGGCCGGCCGGGGGGGCGTCGGCGCTCAGTTGACGGTGGCGCAGCAGATCGGTTTGATCGTGGGGGTGGCGGTGCTGGCGCTGGTGGTCGTCCTGGCTTTGAGCCTGGTGCGGGTGCAGCATCTGGGGGCCACGGTGGATCACCTCGCATCTGAGCAGGTGGAGCGGTTGCAATTGGCGCTGCGCTGGCGCAGCAACATTGCCGTCAATTCCACGCGGGTGTTCTCCATCGCCCAGACCGAGGGCGACGACCTGCAGAACTATTTCAAGGAGGCAGTGGCAGCCACCACCGCCGACACCAGCAAGGTGCAAAAACGCTATACCGAACTGGAAAACAGCCCTGAGGGCCTGCGCATCCAGGAGGAGCTGGCCACCATTCGCAAGTCGTACCTGGAGGCCCGCGACAAGTCGCTGGAGCTGAAAAAGGCGGGCGACATGGCCCAGGCCCGCGCTTATGCGCTGGGCACGTTTGCGCCCGTGCTGGACAAGTACAACGCCATTGCCGACAAGATGGTGGATTACCAGGTGCGCCGCTCGGCCGAGCAGGCGGCCGAGGCGGCAGAGCTCATCCGGTCCTACCGCATGACCGTGCTGGTGGCCGGTGTGGCGGGGCTCGCGCTGCTGGTGGTGCTGTCCTGGGTGGTGGTGCAGCGCATCCGCCGCTCGCTGGGGGCGGTGAGCGCAGTGGCGCAGCGGATTGGCGAGGGCGACCTGTCGCATCCTATCGAGGTGCAGGGGCGTGGCGAGGTGGCCGAGATGATGCGGGCCATGCAGGGCATGCAGACCTCGCTGGTGCGCATCGTGGGCGACGTGCGGCACAGCAGCGACAGCATTGCCACGGGCTCCAGCGAGATCGCCATGGGCAATGCCGACCTGAGCCAGCGTACGGAAGAGCAGGCCAGCAACCTGGAGGAAACGGCCGCCTCGATGGAGCAGATCACCAGCACCGTGAAGAACAACGCCGACACCGCGCGCAAGGCGGCCACGCTGGCCGGCTCGGCATCGCAGGCGGCGGTCAAGGGTGGCGAGGTGGTGGGCCAGGTGGTGACCACCATGCAGGACATTTCGGCTGCATCCCGAAAGATCACCGACATCATCAGCGTGATCGACGGCATTGCGTTCCAGACCAACATCCTGGCGCTGAACGCGGCCGTGGAGGCCGCACGTGCCGGTGAGCAGGGTCGGGGCTTTGCCGTGGTGGCCAGCGAAGTGCGCAACCTGGCCCAGCGTAGCGCCGAGGCCGCCAAGGAGATCAAGGCCCTGATCGGCGCCAGTGTGGAGAAGGTGGAAAACGGTACCCAGCTGGTGAGCAATGCCGGGCAGAGCATGCAAGACATCGTCGCCCAGGTGCAGCGGGTGAGCGACCTGATTGGCGAAATCTCCAGCGCCACGGGCGAGCAGACCGTTGGCATCAGCCAGGTGGGCGAAGCAGTGATGCAGCTCGACCAGGTCACCCAGCAGAATGCCGCGCTGGTGGAGCAGAGCGCGGCGGCGGCCGACAGCCTCAAGCACCAGGCAGCGCGGCTGTCAGAGATCGTGAGCGTGTTCCGGCTGGGGTGAACAGGCCCTAATCGCCCTTGCAGTCTGCGGCCGCTCAAGCGGTCTGAGCAGGCCTGAGGCACATCGTGACCAGCAGTGAGGCAGGCTCCACGGCCTTCAGGGAATGCAGCGCGCGCGGCGCCAGGTGCACAAAGTCGCCGGGGTGCAACTGCTGCACGCCCTGCTCGCTGACGAACTCCACCACGCCCTCGACGCACTGCACGGTGGCCTCGCCAGGTGTCTGGTGTTCTTTCATGGATTTGCCAACGGGCAGGACAACCCGCATGACCTCAAGCTGGCCCGCTTTGAGGATGGCGGTGGTGACGGTGTCGGCCAGCCGCGCCCCCAGGGGGCGCACGCTGACGATCTGGCCAGATAGGGCGTGGGGCAGTGCCATGGCGGTTCTCCTTCCTTGCCGGGGCGCGGTGCGCGCCCGGCCGATGAAGGCTACTGTGCCTGCAGTTGGCTGCGCGCGCAAGGTGGGCGAACCACCCCGTGGAGGACGACCGGCCCGGCCTATACCGACCGGCTGCGCGCCAGCGGCGGGTTCTTGGCGAAGTAGCGGGTGATGCCGCGCATCAGCGCGTCGGCCAGCTGTTCCTGGTAGGCGCTGCTGCGCAGGCGGCGTTCTTCGTCAGGGTTGCTGATGAAGGCGGTTTCGACCAGCACGCTCGGGATGTCGGGCGCCTTCAGCACCGCAAAGCCCGCTTGCTCCACGCGCGGCTTGTGCAGCTTGCCCACGTTGCCGATCTCGCCCAGCAGCACGGTGCCGAGCTTGAGGCTGTCGTTGATCTGCGCGGTGGTGCTCATGTCCAGCAGCGCGCGCTGCACATGCTGGTCCTTGGACTGCACGTTGATGCCGCCCACCAGGTCGGCCTGGTTTTCCTTGTTGGCCAGCCAGCGCGCCGCAGTGCTGGAGGCGCCGCCCTGGCTCAGCGCAAACACGCTGGCGCCACGCGCCTCAGGGGTGGTGAAGGCGTCGGCATGGATGCTCACGAACAGATCGGCCTGCACGCGCCGGGCTTTTTGCACGCGGGTGCCCAGGGGCACAAAGTAGTCGCCGTCGCGCGTGAGGTAGGCGCGCATGGGGTTGCCGCCAATGGTGGTGGCGTTGATGCGGTCGCGCAGCAGGTGGGCCACGCGCAGCACCACGTCTTTTTCGCGGGTGCCGGAGGGGCCGATGGCGCCGGGGTCTTCGCCGCCGTGGCCGGGGTCCAGCGCCACGATGATGATGCGGTCGGTCTCGGTGGCTGTGGCGCGGTTGCCGGGGCGTGTGGGGGCGGCCGCGGCGGGGGCTGGTGAGGGGGCCGCAGCCACCAAAGGCGGTGCAGCCGGGGGTGACGCGGGCACGGTGCCGTTGGCGCGCTGGGCAATCAGGTCGCCCAGCGGGTCGTGCTCCGCAGGCGGCGTGGGCGCGCGGGTGGTGGCTGCCGGGGAGGGCGTGGAAGCGGGGGCATCGCGCAGGCGCTCTGCAATCAGTGCCTCCAGCGGATCCACCGGCGCGGCCGGGTAGAGGTCGAACACCAGCCGGTGCCGGTACGCTGCCACGGGGGGCAGCGTGAACACCTGCGGTATGGCCGCCTGTTTGAGGTCTACCACCAGCCGCACTACCCCCGGCGCGTTCTGCCCGACGCGAATACCCGCAATGTTGGGATCGTCGGGCTTCACCTTGGCCACCAGTTCGCGCAGTTCGGGGCTGAGGTCAATGCCCTCGATGTCCACCGCCAGCCGCGGTGGGGTGGTCACGAAAAACTGCTTGGCCACCAGCGCGCCATCGGATTCGATGGTCACCCGCGAATACTCGGGGGCGGGCCAGACGCGCACGGCCACGATGGTGGCGCCGCGTGCAATCTGCTGTGCGCCCAGCAACAGCACCAGGCTGCTGGCGCGCAGCACGGCGCGGCGCGAGGGCAGGGGGGCTTGGCGGGCAGGCAAGGTGGGTTGGTTCACGGCGTCTCAGAGAGCTTGCAGCAGGCTGCGTCCGGTGGCTGTGTGGGCATGCAGCGTGACCTTCCTTTCGGTGTCATCCGTTGCTTCAATGTGAATAGCAAGGTCTGCAAGCGGAGTAAGCGCTGCAGCCTTTTCCGGCCATTCTGCCACCTTGAGACCGGGGTTGGCAAAAATGTCCCTGAAACCGGCGTCTTCCCACTCGCGCGGATCGTCAAAACGGTAGAAGTCGAAGTGCCAGATCGAAAGGCCTGGTGCGTCGTGGGGCTCCACCACCGCATAGGTGGGGCTCTTGATGCGGCCCTGCACGCCCAGCGCGCGCAGCAGGTGGCGCACCAGGGTGGTTTTGCCCGCTCCCAGGTCGCCGTGCAGGGTCACGAAGGCGTTGGCCAGCAGGGGCTGCGCGGCAAGGCGTTGCGCAAAGGCGCTGGTGTCTTCCTCGCCATGCCAGATGAATTGGCGCGTAGGTTCGGCGGTGTGGGCGGCAGGGGCATCGCTGCCGCTTTCTACAATCTGGCCGGTATGTGGTGCAACAGTCAACTCGTTCCTCAAATTCGGGAGTGGGCCCGCGAGCTGGGATTTTCCCAAATCGGCGTGGCGGGTGTGGACCTGTCTGCGGCAGAGTCAGGTCTTGCGGCCTGGCTGGCGCAGGGCTTCCATGGTGACATGCATTACATGGCATCCCACGGCATGAAGCGCGCACGCCCGGCCGAACTGGTGCCCGGCACCGTGAGCGTGATCACGGCGCGCATGGATTATTTGCCGCGCGACACGGTCATGGACACGCACGGGGGCTGGCAGGCGGTCGAATTCTCCCGCCTGCAGCGCCCGCAGGAGGGCATCGTCTCGGTTTACGCCCGGGGCCGCGACTATCACAAGGTGCTGCGTGCGCGGCTGCAAAAGCTCAGCGACCGCATTGCTGAGGCCATCGGCCCGTTTGGACACCGCGTGTTCACCGACTCCGCCCCGGTGCTGGAGGCCGAACTGGCTGCGCGCAGCGGCCAAGGCTGGCGCGGCAAACACACGCTGGTGCTCAACCGCGAGGCCGGGTCCATGTTCTTCTTGGGCGAAATCTATGTGGACATGGCGCTGCCCCAGAGTGAGCCCGTCACCGCGCACTGCGGCAGCTGCAGCGCGTGCATCGACATCTGTCCCACGCAGGCCATCATCGCGCCGCACCGCATCGACGCGCGGCGCTGCATCTCGTACCTCACCATCGAACACGCCGGGCCCATCCCTGTAGAGCTGCGCCCGCTGCAGGGCAACCGCATCTATGGCTGCGACGACTGCCAGCTGATTTGCCCCTGGAACAAGTTTGCGCAGGTCAGCCGCCTGCCCGATTTTGATGAGCGCAAGGGCCTGGCGGGCCAGCAGCTGGTGCACCTGTTTGCTTGGGACGAAGCCACCTTCTTGCGCATGACCGAGGGCGGCCCCATTCGCCGCATTGGCCATGAGCGGTGGCTGCGCAACGTGGCAGTGGCGCTGGGCAATGCGCTGCGCGCCACCGGCGACGAGGCCTTGCGCACTGCGCTGCAGTCGCGCGCAGAGGACGCCAGTGCGCTGGTGCGGGAGCATGTGGCCTGGGCGCTGGATGCGGGTTGAGGGTGTTTTTGAAAGAAATTACCTGGTAGCGCTAGTGCAACATGCCTGGGCAGCTATCAAAATGGTAGTGAATGCCGTGGCGCCGGGGCCTCACTGCACCAGCAGCCCCGTCTGCCGCAACGTGCCCACCAGCCCCTGGGCAAACTCGGCGTAACCGGCGGCGTTGGCGTGGATCTGGTCGGACCGTAGCCGCTCTTGCGCGAGCACGCTCGACCAGCCCTTGGCGTGCAGCGGGATCTTCAGCTCTTCGGCAATCTCTTCGTACATCGGGTGGTCGCTCAGGCGGCCGGCAGCGGCCAGCAGCGACAGCTCGGGCACGGCCACCAGCAACACCTGGGCGCCGCCGCCCTTGACTTCGGTGCAGATGCGCAGAATGTTGGCGCGCGCGGTGGCCGCACTCTGGCGCCGCAAAAAGTCATTGCCGCCGATGCCCACGATGACCAGTGCCGGCTGGTGCTGCTGCAGCAGGCCCGGCAGGCGCGCCAGTGCCTGGGCCGAGGTGTCGCCCGACACGCCCCCGTTGACCACCTTCCAGCCCGTCAGGCGCGCCAGCTCGGCCGGGTAGGCCGTGTCGGCCGAGGCCCCCACGCCCGATGTGAGCGAGTCGCCCAGCGCCAGCACCGTGGCGGCTGCCGGTACCGCCTGGGCACGCGGCGGTTTGCGGCCGCAAGCGGCCAGTCCGAAGGCAGCGACCAGGCTGGCACCGAGCAGCCGCCTGCGGTTCAGACCCTGGTTCATCGCAGCACCCCCAGCGCAAACGGCAGGCTCACCATGCCCAGCAAGGTGGACAGCGTGACCAGCCCCGCTACGTAGGGCCCGTTGTAGCCCATGCGCGCGGCCAGCACATAGCAGGTCGATGCCGTGGGCAGCGCCGCAAATGCCAGCAGCACGGTGGTCTGCACAGCATCGAGTCCGAACATGCGGGCCATGCCAAACGCCACCAGCGGCTGCACCAGATGGCGGATGGCCAGCACGGACACGCTCAGTACCTTGCCCCGCGTGAGCAGGCCAAACTGCAGACCGGCACCGGCCGCCATCAGGCCCAGCGCCAGCGATGCGGCGCTGATGCGGCTGACCGTGGGCACCGCCCATTCGGGGATCTGAAAGCCCAGCAGGTTGGCCGCCAGCCCCGAGGCGGTGGCGATGATCAGCGGGTTGCGCAACAGCTCGCGCGCAAAGCTGTGCTGTCCGTGCCGGGCCATGGGCCACACGGCGGCCACGTTGAACAGGGGCACGCACACCCCGATCAGCACGGCAATCATCAACAGGCCCTGGGTGCCCGCCAGCCGCTCGGCAATCGCCAGGCCAATGAAGGAGTTGAAGCGGAACGCCACCTGCGCGCTGGCCGCGTGGTCACGCACGTCGATGTGCTTGCCCAGCCAGGGCCAGTGCGGCAGGCTGTAGGCCAGCGCGATGCCGATCACGCCCGACAGCATGCCCGCCCCGATCAGCCCTGACGCCGCGCCAATGTCCATCGGGCTCTTGACGATGGACTGAAACAGCAGCACCGGGAACAGCAGGTAGTACACCAGGCTCTCGACCGGCTGCCAGACCGAGCGGTTCAGTGCGGTGTACCGGCAGATCAGGTAGCCCAGGAAGATGAGGGAAAAGTCGGGGAGCAGGAGGAAGGCGTAGTTCACACACCGAGAATACTTGATGCATGGCAAGCCGCCAGGGGGCTCCCTGCCGGTTGATTGGCGCAGGGCGGGCTGCCGACCCGCTCGGTTTTTAGGGTTAGCCCTTATGTGGAATCCGCAGGGCGGTTTGCCGGGTGTTGGGCATACCATCGGCGCTGTTTGTTGTTACCCCGCACGAAGGAGATTTCCATGCATCGTCGTCAATGGCTTGCGCTGACCGTACTGGCAGCCGCCGCTGGATCCGCCGCCGCACAAGGCTACCCCAACAAGGTGATCCGGCTGGTGGTGCCCTTTGCACCTGGTGGCACCACCGACATCATTGCGCGCGTGATCGCCGAGCCGCTGGGCCGCGTGCTCGGCCAGAGCGTGATCGTGGACAACAAGGCTGGTGGCGGCGGCATTGTGGGTGCGGCCGAACTCGCCCGCGCCACGGCCGACGGCTACACGCTGGGCGTGGCCACGGTGTCCACCACCGCAGCCAACCCTGCCATCAACCCCAAGACGCCGTACAACCCGCTGACGGACTTTTCGCCCATCATCAACATCGCGGCCACGCCCAACATCATTGCGGTGAACCCCAGCTTCCCGGCCAAGGACTACAAGTCGTTCGTGGCGGAGCTGAAGAAGTCGCCCGGCAAGTATTCGTACTCGTCGTCCGGCACGGGCGGCATTGGCCACCTGCAGATGGAGCTGTACAAGAACCTCTCGGGCACCTTCGTGACGCACATCCCCTACCGCGGTGCGGGCCCGGCCCTGAACGACACCGTGGCGGGCCAGGTGCCCATGATTTTTGACAACCTGCCCTCTGCGCTGCCTTTCATCAAGGAAAACCGCCTGGTGCCCATCGTCGTCGCAGCGCCCCAGCGCGTAGCGGCCCTGCCCAATGTGCCCACCTTCAAGGAACTGGGCCTGGAGCCGGTGAACCGCATGGCCTACTACGGCATCGTGGGCCCCAAGGGCCTGCCCAAGGATGTGGTGGACAAGATCAACGCCGGTGTGCGCAAGGCCCTGGAAGACCCGGCTGTGAAGAAGCGCATCGAAGACACGGGTTCGCTCGTGATCGGCAACACGCCCGAGCAGTTTGCCGAGCAGATCAAGGCCGAGTTCGCGGTCTACAAGGATGTGGTCGTCAAGCAGAAGCTGACGCTGGAATAAAAGCCACCGCTTCCATCCCCAGCCGCCTGCGGGCGGCTTTTTTGTGCCCGTGGAGCTGAATGCACGCGATGCATGCTATGGTTTTTGGATGCTTGCTCCCAGTCTGAATGCCATCGACACCTTTGTGGACGCCCTGTGGCTGGAGGACGGCCTGTCGCGCAACACGCTGGCCGCCTACCGGCGTGACCTGACGCTGTACGCGCAGTGGCTGGCCGACCAGCAGCCCGCGCTGGCGCTGGACGACACGGCCGAACACCACCTGCAGGCCTACTTTGCCGCACGCCACGCGCAGACGCGCGCCACTTCGGCCAACCGGCGCCTCACGGTGTTGCGCCGCTACTTTCACTGGGCGCTGCGCGAGCGGCGCATCACCACCGACCCCACCGTGCGGCTGCAGGCCGCACGCCAGCCGCTGCGCGTGCCCAAGACCTTGTCGCAGGCGCAGGTGGAGGCGCTGCTGAACGCGCCCGACCTGGGCAATCCCCTGGGCCTGCGCGACCGCACCATGCTGGAGCTGATGTACGCCAGCGGCCTGCGCGTGACCGAGCTGGTCACGCTCAAGACCTTCCAGGTCGGTCTGAACGAAGGCGTGCTGCGCGTGATGGGCAAGGGCAGCAAGGAGCGCCTAGTGCCGTTTGGCGAAGAGGCGCGGGCGTGGCTGCAGCGCTATCTGAACGAGGCCCGCGGCGCCATCCTGGGCGGGCAGCAGACGGACGACCTGTTCGTCACCCAGCGCGGCAGCGGCATGACGCGGGTGATGTTCTGGGTCATCGTCAAGAAGTGGGCGCAGGTAGCGGGCATCACGGTGCCGCTGTCGCCCCACACGCTGCGCCATGCGTTTGCCACGCACCTGCTCAACCATGGCGCCGACCTGCGCGTGGTGCAGCTGCTGCTGGGCCATGCGGATATCTCCACCACCACCATCTACACCCATGTGGCGCGCGAGCGGCTCAAGTCGCTGCATGCGCAGCACCACCCGAGGGGCTAACGCGGCAGATGGTCTCCTTTCGTTTTTCCCTCTCTCCGTTGACAAGAAAGTCCTGCATGAAGCAACTGATCATTGGCGCCTGCCTGGCGGGTGCCACCGCGCTGGCCTTAGCGCAGACCTGGCCCACGGCCAAACCCATTCGCATCGTCGTGGCCTACCCGGCCGGGGGCGTGAGCGACAACATCGCCCGCGCGCTGGCCGACAAGCTGGCTGCGCAACTGGGCACACCGGTGGTCATTGAAAACAAGGCAGGCGCCAGTGGCAGCCTGGGCGTGGACGCGGTGGCCAAGGCGGCGCCGGACGGCTACACCCTGGGTTTTGCGGCGGTGAGCCCTCTGGCGCTCAACCCGCACCTGGGAAAGTCCCCCTTCGATCCGCAGAAGGACATTGCCCCGGTGGTCAGCGTGATGTATTCGCCCGTGCTGTTGCTGGGCACGCCTGCGAGCCGCGCGACCGACTTCAAGGACCTGATCGCGCGTGCACGGGCCCAGCCCGGTACGGTGCGCTGGGCCACCTCGGGCCAGGCGTCGCTGGGGCACATCATGCTTGAGCAGATCCAGTCGGTGGCGCAGGTGCAGATCACGCACATCCCGTACAAGGGCGGTGGCCAGCAGATGAACGACGCGCTGGGCGGGCAGTTCGAGGTGTTGTCGACCAACGCCGGCCCTGCGGTGCTGCAGCACATCCAGGCGGGCAAGCTCAAGCCGCTGGCGGTGGGGGCTCCGGCGCGGCTCGATTCGCTGCCCCAGGTGCCCACGCTGGCCGAGCTGGGGCAGCCAGCGGCCAATCTCTCATCCCTGTTTGGTCTCTATGCCCCGGCGCAGACGCCCAAGACGGTCATCACCCGCATCAACGCCGAGGTGAACAAGGCCCTGGCCCTGCCGGACATCCGCGCCAAGCTTGATGCCACCGACAACGTGCCCACGGGCGGCACCACAGCCGAGTTCGCGCGCCAGATCGCGC
This sequence comes from Acidovorax sp. Root70, assembly GCF_001428225.1. Taxonomy (NCBI): domain Bacteria; kingdom Pseudomonadati; phylum Pseudomonadota; class Betaproteobacteria; order Burkholderiales; family Comamonadaceae; genus Acidovorax; species Acidovorax sp. Root70. The sequence continues at coordinate 144,705 of NZ_LMHQ01000008.1, read as the reverse complement.
TGGAGTCCGAGAGCAACGCGCGCATCATCCGCGCGGCGGGAATCCAGGGCAACTGACCGTGTGCAGGGGCTGAGCCCCAGAAACGCCACAGGCCCTGTCAAAGCAGGGCCTGTGGGCTTTTGAAGGGGAAGAACGGGGCTATTCGTCGCTCAGGCTCTCTGCCCAGGTCAGCGCCTGCAGGTGGGCCCAGTTCACCTGGCGGTTGGACAGGTGCAAGGCATCGGCGTTTTTGGCAAAAGCCACTTCATCGCCGCTTTCGCAGGCCTTGGTCAGCTCCAGGAAAGGCGCGAACACGCCGGTGCCGCGCAGCAGAGCGTCCATCACCGGCTCGGGCAGGGCCACGGACTCCAGCGCTTTTTCGATCGGCACGCCCAGCATGGTGTCCAGCAATGAGAACACGCCCACCACAAAGGCGTTGTCGCATTCTTCGGGCGGCAGCAACTCGGCAGCTAGCAACTCCATGAGGCGGCCACGCACCACGGCGGTCTGGCCTACGGCTGGCGGAGCACCGCCTGCGCGCGAGGTGGTCATCAGCAGCGCGGCCCAGCGGAAGAGCTTTTTCAGGCCCAGGATCATCACCGCATGGCGGAACGAGGTGATCTCGCACGACAGGCCAAAACCCGACGAATTGATGAAACGCAGCAGGTTGAAAGACAGGGTGGGGTCTTTTTTGAGCAGGTCTTCGATCTCGGCCGTGCTGGCCTGTTTGCGCACCAGGTTGATGAGCTGAATGATGGTCGCTTGCGAGGGTCGGATGGTGGTGGCCTTGACCAGCGAGGGCTTGGCAAACCAGTAGCCCTGGAACAGCTTGACGCCCAGGTCGCGCATCAGCTCGTACTGCTCGGCGGTTTCGACCTTTTCGGCCACCAGCGTGGCCTTGCTGTGGGTGTTGGCAAATTTGACCAGCGGTGCGGCCAGCTCGGGCTTGAAGGCCTGCATGTCCAGCTTGATGAAGGCTGCCATGGGCAGCCAGCTGGTGTAGGCCCGTTTGAGCGCCTGCTGGTCGAACGCGAGGCGAAAGCCGCGCGTGCGCAGCGCCTCCAGCGTAGGCAGGCGGCCTTCGATTTCTTCGGGGGTGGCGTTGTCGGGCAGCGGGGGCACCTCCAGCACCACCTTTTCGGGGTAGATCAACTCCAGGTGGCCACCAGAGAGGCTGTCGTGCGTGCAGTTGATGAACACGGTCTTCTTGCCGACCAGGGCTTCGGTGCCCGCATAGGACAGCGCGTTGAACAGCAGGGCTGCATCGCTGGCGGCGGTGTGCGAGTCGGAGGCGGTGGACCGGTCAAACAGTTCGTAGCCATAAACCGCGCGGTTTTCGTCCACGATGGCCTGGCGCGCAATGATGGCCAGGTTCTCGTCCACGGGATCGGCGGCAGGCGCTGCGGCGTCCGGGGTGTCTTGTTCGGGTGTGCTCGACATGGGGTCCACTGAAATGAAGGGCTGTGCGACCATTCTAGACCGCAAGGGGCCCTCTGGACGACCGCTGCACGAATGAACGCGCCATATGCCTGTGCGGTCTTGAGCAGCCTGCGTTTTGGGCCCTTCAGCCCTCCCGATCCGCCGCGTGCACTTTCCGCTCGGTGCGTGCAGGAAGTCCCCGGGGCACTCGCAGAAAATTCAAAGTCGGCCCGCCATCCACGGCGATGGCGGCCGCGCTTGTCAGTCGCTGATGTGGTCGGCCCAGGCCAGAGCTTGCAGGTGGGCAAAGTTGATCTGCTGGCTGGTCAGGTGCAGCAGGCCGGCGGTGCGGTCAAACACGGCGTCGTCGCTGGACTCGCAGGCCTCGGCCAGCGTGAGAAGGTCGCCCAGGAAACCTTCGCGCCGCAGGAGCGCGGCAGCCACGGGTTCGGGCACGTTGAGCAGGCCGATGGCGGACTCCATGGGCATGGAGAGCATCACATCCAGCAGCGAGAAGATGCCCACGACAAAGGCCTGGTCGGCCTCCTCGGGGGGCAGCGTCTCCAGCGCCAGCAGCTCCATGAGGCGCCCGCGCACCACGGCCGTGTGGCCCACCGATGACGGCGTGCCGTTGTTGCGCGATGCGGTCAGCAGGAGCGCCGCCCAGCGGAACAGCTTCTTGAGGCCCATGAGCATCACGGCCTGGCGGAACGAGGTGATCTCCCGCTGGAGGCCAAACCCGGCCGAGTTGATGAGGCGCATGAGGTTGAAGGCCAGGCCCGCATCCTTCTTGAGCACTTCCTCGATGTCTTCGGTGCTGGCCTGTTTGCGCACCTGGTTGATCAGCTCGATGATGCTGGCCTGCGACGGCGTGAGCAGTTTGGTCTCGACCAGCGCAGGACGGGCAAACCAGTAGCCCTGGAACATCTGCACGCCCTGGCTGGACACCATGTCGTATTGCTGGGCGGTCTCGACCTTCTCGGCAATCAGCTCGGCCTTGCAGTGGCGGCCCGCGTAGCTGATCAGCACCGCCAGCTGGTCCGGCGCCAGCACCGACAGGTCGAGCTTGATGTAGTCGGCCAGTGGCAGCCAGGGCGCGTAGGCTGACTGCAGCACCGTGTGGTTGAAGGCCAGATGAAAGCCCCGGTCGCGCAGCTCGCTCAGGATGGGCAGGCGCGTGGCGACCTCTTCGGCGGCGACATGGCCCAGTGGTGGAATCTCCAGCACCACCTTGTCCGGGTCCACCAGCTCCAGGTGGCCGCCCGACAGGCTTTCGTGGGTGCAGTTGACGAAGATGAGTTTTTTGCCGACCAGCTCCTCCGTCCCGGCATGCGACAGGGCGGTGAAGACCAGGATGACGTCGGTGGCGGCGGTGTGGGCAGCGCCGCTGCGCGAGCGGTTGAACAGCTCGTAGCCAACGACCACCTGCTGCGCGTTCACGATGGCTTGTCGCGCAATCATGGCGACCGACGACTGGTTGCCGGAGGGGGGCGCGGAGGGCGCGCCTGGGGTGGAGGCTTGGGTCATGGGCGTGTTCTTGAAATAGTGTGCGCGGGCCCGCCGTGGGCATTGCCAAGAATTGTAGGAGCCATCGTATTCCCCCCAGATCGTGAGCAGCCTCTTGGCCATGGCGTGGGAGTCAGGCCTGCTGCAACCAGCGCAGCTCGGCTTCGCTGAAACCGGCGCTGCGTCGCGCGGACTCGTTGAACGGCGGCTTCAGGCGCGGGGCTTCGTACCGCTGCACCAGGGTGCCGTAGAGGGTTTCAGGGTCCTGGCCCGTGCGGTCGCACAGCCAGCGGTACCAGTGGTTGCCGATGGCGACATGGCCCACCTCGTCGTGCAGGATCACGTCCAGGATGGCGACGGCAGCCAGGGCATCGGGTGTGCCCACCTGGCGCAGCTTGGCCTGGATCTGCGGCGTGGCGTCCAGCCCCCGGGCCTCCAGTGTGCGTGGCACCAGGGCCATGCGCGCCAGCACATCGTGCCGTGTCTTCTCGCACATGGTCCACAGCCCCTGGTGGGCCGGAAAGTCCCCGTAGTCGTGCCCCTGGCTGCGCAGGTGGTCGCGCAGCAGCCGGAAGTGCTTGGCCTCTTCGGCCGCCACGCGCATCCAGTCCAGGTAGTACGCGCGGGGCATGCCATCAAAGCGCCACACGGCGTCGAGTGCCAGATTGATGGCGTTGAACTCGATGTGGGCGATGGCGTGGATTAGGATGGCTCGGCCCTCGGGCGTGGCGGGCGAGCGGCGCGCCACCTGGGTGTGTCGCAGCAGTTCGGGGCGCTCGGGGCGGCCGGGAAGCGCGCCTGGCTCACTAGGGCCCTGCGGGGCGGTGTCTGCTATTGAAAGCGTAGCTGCATGGGCATACAAGTCCAGCGCTGCAGCCGCTTTTTGTTCGGGGTCTGACAGGCTCAAGACCTGCAGTGCACGGTGGCGAAGCTCCATCCTTACAATTCTAGGCCTTGCCATCGGCACCAAGGCTTGCGCTTTGTAACGATTGGCGACCTCTTTGAACAGGTCCTTGAGGTGCGCCATGGCGTGCCGTTTTTTTGTATCGAAGGAGTGGGTGCATGGCAATTTACGAACTCGACGGTGTGTCGCCCCAGCTGGCGGCATCGGCCTGGGTGGCTGACAGCGCGCAGGTGATGGGCAATGTGGTGCTGGGCGAAGACGCCAGCGTGTGGTTTGGCACCGTGGTGCGCGGCGACACCGAGAGCATCACGATTGGCGCTGGCTCCAACATCCAGGACGCGAGCGTGCTGCACGCCGACATTGGCAAGCCCCTGGTGGTGGGCGAGCGGGTGACGGTGGGCCACCAGGTCATGCTGCACGGCTGCACCATCGGCGATGAGTCGCTGATCGGCATTGGTGCTGTGGTGCTCAACGGCGCCAAGATCGGCAAGCACTGCCTGGTGGGCGCTGGGGCGCTGGTCACCGAAGGCAAGGAGTTTCCCGACGGCTCCATGATCATCGGCAGTCCCGCCAAGGCCGTGCGCGAACTCACGCCCGAGCAAATTGAAGGCCTGCGCCAGAGCGCGCAGCACTACATCGACAATGCGCGCCGCTTTCAAAGTGGCCTGCACAAGATCGGCTGAACGCTGCCCACTGGCGCTCGCTGCTGTTTTTTTCTCCTGGAACCCTTGCGTGTCTGAACTTCACAAGTTTCTTTTCGATGGTCTGCCGGTGCGAGGCATGATCGTGCGCCTGACGGATGCCTGGACCGAGATCCTGCGCCGCCGTGCCAGCAACACCAGCACGGGCGCCTACCCCGCGCCGGTGAGCGAGCTGCTGGGCGAGATGGCCGCCGCTGGCGTGCTGATGCAGTCCAACATCAAGTTCAACGGCGCGCTGGTGCTGCAAGTGTTTGGTGATGGCCCCGTCAAACTGGCCGTGGTCGAGGTGCAGTCGGACCTGAGCCTGCGTGCCACCGCCACGGTGAATGGCGAGTTGCCATCGGACGCGAAGCTGAGCCAGATGGTCAATGTGGGCGGCGGTGGCCGCTGCGCCATCACGCTCGACCCCAAGGACCGTCACCCCGGCCAGCAGCCCTACCAGGGTGTGGTGCCGCTGCACGGCGACCACCACGAAAAACTGGAGCGCCTGTCGGACGTGCTGCAGCACTACATGCTGCAGTCCGAGCAGCTCGACACCATCCTGGTGCTGGGTGCCAACGAGCAGGTGGCGGCGGGCCTGCTGATCCAGCGCATGCCCATCAAGGGCGAGGGCAATCTGGCAGCCGGTCTCACGCACCGGGAGAACGAAGACCAGATCGGCCACAACGAAGACTACAACCGCATTGCCCACCTGGCCGCCAGCCTGACCCGTGAGGAACTGCTGACCCTGGACGTGGATACCATCCTGCGCCGCCTCTTCTGGGAAGAAAAGCTGCTGCGCTTTGAACCGCAGCAGGGGGCTAGCGGCCCGCGTTTTGCCTGCACCTGCAGCCGAGAGCGTGTGAGCAACATGCTGCGCAACCTGGGGCCGGAAGAGGCCGAGAGCATCCTGGCCGAGCGCGAAGACATTGAGGTGGGTTGCGAGTTCTGCGGCCAGCAGTATCGCTTTGACGCAGTGGATGCCGCGCAGATTTTTGTCTCGCCAGCGGCCGCGCAGCCCCCGGGACCCACGGGCATCCAGTAACCCCTGGGGGGCTCACTCCGCGCTGTCGGGGACTCCTGCGCTGTTGCGCGGAAGGTGCTCAGGCTTGGTCTGGCGCGATGCCGGATGGCGGTGGAGTGTCGCGCTGCTCAACAAGCGCAGTGAACAACCGGTGCTCGCAGGTGGGGTCGCTGCATTTCTCGCAGTTCCAGGCCCGCAGCCGGGCGGCCTTGGAAGCATTTTCGATGCCTCTTGCGGCCATTGTGCTAGTGGGATATGCCTGAGGTGCTATTTTTTTTATAGCAATGAGGGCATTGCGGATGCGCTGCTCGCCAGCGCCGTACACCACGCGGTAAGGTACCCCTGCAGCGGCCAGGGCGGTGCGCAGTCGCGCGTCGGTAGCTTCTTGCGCGGTCCGCTCCCCGGCCGGGCATGGTGAATCAAGTCCCATCAGCAAAGTCAACGCCACCGCGTCTGGCTCTGAGGACCTTGCGGGCAGCGGGCTGGTCAGGTGAGGGTGGTGGAGGCTGATGCGCACCGAGCCTGGGGCGATCTGCTGCCGCAGCGCCTGGGCCAACGCCTCCACACCCGTGTGGGGGGCGCCCAGCAAGGCAATCAAGGGGGATGGGGGAGCAGGCCGCAGCACGGAGAGGAAAGGGGCACGCCGCTGCCACGCCGGCATTGTTGGGACAGATGCTGTGGGGCGCAACGCGGTGGTTGGGCCCACACGGCGGCTCAACGGGGGGTGAACTGCACGTACACCTCGTTGGGCTTGACCATGCCCAGCTCGCTGCGCGCCTTTTCTTCCACCATGTCCAGGCCCTCCTTGAGGTCGTGCACCTCCGAGGTCAGCCGCGCATTCACCTGGCGGGCCTGCTCGTTGGCCGCCTTCTGCACATCAATCTGCCGCTGCATCGCATTGACGCGCGGCACGCTGCCCCGCCCCAGCCAAAGCTGGGCGTGCAGCGCTGCCAGCAAGGCCAGCAGGATGACGGGGACGATGCGGGAGACCAAGGCGGGGCTCGCTCAGGCGAGGGGTGCCAGGGTTCAGCGCAGGTTGTAAAACGCAGCGCGGCCGGGGTACTGCGCGATCTCGCCCAGGTCTTCTTCAATGCGCAGCAGCTGGTTGTACTTGGCGATGCGGTCCGAGCGGCTCAGCGAACCGGTCTTGATCTGGCCGGCGTTGGTACCCACGGCGATGTCGGCAATGGTGCTGTCTTCGGTTTCACCCGAGCGGTGCGAGATCACGGCGGTGTAGCCCGCGCGCTTGGCCATCTCGATGGCGGCGAAGGTTTCGGTCAGCGTGCCGATCTGGTTGATCTTGATGAGGATCGAGTTGGCGATGCGCTTGTCGATGCCTTCCTTCAGGATCTTGGTGTTGGTCACGAACAGGTCGTCGCCCACCAGCTGGACCTTGTCGCCCAGGCGTTCGGTCAGGTGCTTCCAGCCGTCCCAGTCGCCTTCGTGCATGCCGTCTTCGATGCTGATGATGGGGTACTTGTCCACCCAGGCCGCCAGCATGTCCGTCCACTGTTGGGCGGTGAGCTTCAGGCCGCCTTCGCCTTCCAGCACGTAGTGGCCGTCCTTGTAGAACTCGCTGGCCGCGCAGTCGAGGCCCAGGGCGATTTGTTCGCCGGCCGTGTAGCCAGCGGCTTCGATGGCTTGCAGGATCAGGCGGATGGCCGCTTCGTGGTTTTCAACGCTGGGGGCAAAGCCGCCTTCGTCGCCCACGGCGGTGCTGATGCCCTTGTCGTGCAGGATCTTCTTCAGTGCGTGGAACACTTCGGCGCCCCAGCGCACGGCTTCGCGGAACGTGGGCGCGCCCACGGGGATGATCATGAACTCTTGCAGGTCCAAGCTGTTGTTGGCGTGTGCGCCGCCATTGATCACGTTCATCATGGGCACGGGCAGTTGCACGCTGCCCATGCCGCCCAGGTAGCGGTACAGGGGCAGGCCAGATTCTTCGGCGGCGGCGCGGGCCACGGCCATCGACACGGCCAGCATGGCATTGGCGCCCAGGCGGCTCTTGTTCTCGGTGCCATCGAGATCAATCAGGGTCTTGTCCAGGAAGGCCTGCTCGGAGGCATCCAGGCCCAGCACGGCTTCGCTGATCTCGGTGTTGATGTATTCCACGGCCTTGAGCACGCCCTTGCCCAGGTAGCGGCCCTTGTCACCGTCGCGCATTTCAATGGCTTCGCGGCTGCCGGTGGAGGCGCCCGACGGCACAGCGGCCCGGCCCATCACGCCCGATTCGAGCAACACGTCGCATTCGACGGTGGGGTTGCCGCGGCTGTCCAGAATCTCGCGACCGACGATGTCAACGATGGCACTCATGGTTTTCCTTTTGCAGAAGTTTTAAATCAAATCAGTCTCTAGCGCACGATGTATAAGCGCTAGCAGCTATCAATTAGTGAGCGATTTTTGTGGATGCGCTCAGACGCCTTCGACGCACACCATGCGCATGATGGCTGCGCCTTCGCGGGCCGCCTTGGCTTTCTGGTATTCGGGCGTGTCGTAGAAGGCGCGCGCGGCCTCGAAGCTCGGGAACTTGAGCAGCACGGTGCGGCCGGGGTTCCAGTCGCCTTCCAGCACTTCCACCTTGCCGCCGCGAATGCACACCTCGGCGCCATGCGCCTGCATGGCCAGCGTACTCCACTTTTTGTACTCTTCGTACTGCTCAGGGTTGGTGACGGTGACGGATGCGATGACGTAACCACTGCTCATGTCTCAAGCTCCAAAGTTGTTTTCGAGGAATCCGTTTTTCTTGGTGACGTCGTCCAGTGCCACCAAGGTCTCCAGCAGCGCCTTCATGTGCTTGAGGGGCACGGCGTTGGGGCCGTCCGACCAGGCCTCGGCGGGGCGGGGGTGGGTTTCCATGAACAGGCCCGCCACGCCCACGGCCACACCGGCACGCGCCAGCACGGGCACCATCTCGCGCGCGCCGCCGCTCACGGCGCCCAGGCCGCCAGGCTTTTGCACCGAGTGGGTCACGTCGAACACCACAGGTGCGCCGGAGTTGCGCATCTCGGCCAGGCTGGTCATGTCGGCCACCAGGTTGTTGTAACCAAAGCTCACGCCGCGTTCGCAGGCCAGAAACCGGTCTTCCGACAGGCCGACTTCGGCCGCTGCAGACCGGGCCTTGTCAATGACGTTCTTCATGTCCCAGGGCGCGAGGAACTGGCCCTTCTTGATGTTCACCGGCTTGCCGCTTTGCGCCACGGCGCGGATGAAATCCGTCTGGCGGCACAGGAAGGCGGGCGTTTGCAGCACGTCGACCACGCTGGCCACCTCGGCCACATGCGAGGTGTCGTGCACGTCGGTCAGGATGGGCAGCTGCAGCTGGCGGCGTACTTCGTCCAGGATCTTCAGGCCGGCCTCCAGCCCCACACCACGCTTGCTGGTGCCCGACGAGCGGTTGGCCTTGTCGAAGGAGCCCTTGTAGATCAGCGGAATACCCAGCGGTGCACAGGCTTCCTTGAGCTGGCCCGCGACGTCAAGCGACATCTCCAGGCCTTCAATGGAACAGGTGCCCGCGATCAGGAAAAAGCGATGTTGAAGGCCGACATTGAATCCGCACAGCTGCATGGTGAGGTCCCCTTAGGCTTTTTTCGCGGCTTGCTGGTGTTCCACGGCCGCCTTGATGAAGGCGTTGAACAGCGGGTGGCCGTTCCAGGGCGTGGACTTGAACTCGGGGTGGAACTGCACGCCGATGAACCAGGGGTGCACGTTTTGCGGCAGCTCCACGATTTCGGTGAGTTCTTCACGCTGCGTCAGCGCCGAGATCACCAAGCCCGCCTTGCGCAGCTGGTCCAGATAGTTCACGTTGGCTTCGTAGCGGTGGCGGTGGCGCTCGGTCACCACGTCGCCATAGATGCTGTGGGCCAGCGTATCCTTGGACACGTCCGAGCTTTGCGCGCCCAGGCGCATGGTGCCGCCCAGGTCCGAGTTTTCATCACGCTTCTTGATGGTGCCGTCCGCATCCTTCCACTCGGTGATCAGCGCGATCACGGGGTGGGGCGTGGCGGGGTCGAACTCGGTGCTGTTGGCGTTGGCCAGGCCCGCCACGTGACGGGCGTATTCGATGGTGGCCACCTGCATCCCCAGGCAGATGCCCAGGTACGGCACCTTGCGCTCGCGAGCGAACTGGGCGGTGGCGATCTTGCCTTCCACGCCCCGCACACCAAAGCCGCCGGGCACCAGGATGGCGTCGTATTGGGCCAGCTTGGCAGCCGCGTCGGCGCTATCGATGGTTTCGGAATCGACATGGTCGATTTTCACGCGCACGTGGTTGCGCATGCCGGCATGGCGCAGGGCTTCATTGACGGACTTGTAGCTGTCCGACAGGTCCACGTACTTGCCGACCATGGCGATGGTGACTTCGCCTTGGGGGTGCTCGGTCTCGTGCACCAGATCGTCCCAGCGCTTGAGGCTGGTGGGTGGGGTGTTCAGGCGCAGCTTGTCGCAGATCAGGCCATCCAGGCCCTGCTCGTGCAGCATGCGCGGCACCTTGTAGATGGTGTCCACGTCCCACATGCTGATCACGCCCCATTCGGGCACGTTGGTGAACAGCGAAATCTTGGCGCGCTCTTCCTCGGGAATGCGGCGGTCGGCGCGGCACAGCAGGGCGTCGGCCTGGATGCCGATTTCGCGCAGCTTCTGCACCGTGTGCTGGGTGGGCTTGGTCTTGAGTTCGCCCGCTGCCGCAATCCAGGGCAGGTAGGTCAGGTGCACAAAGGCCGCGTTGTTCGGGCCCATGCGCAGGCTCATCTGGCGCACGGCTTCGAGGAACGGCAGCGATTCGATGTCGCCCACGGTGCCGCCGATTTCGACGATGGCCACGTCCACGGCGTCAGGCGTGCCGATGCCGGCGCCGCGCTTGATGAACTCCTGGATCTCGTTCGTGACGTGGGGGATGACCTGCACGGTCTTGCCCAGGTAGTCGCCGCGGCGTTCCTTCTCCAGCACGGACTGGTAAATCTTGCCCGTGGTGAAGTTGTTGGTTTTCTTCATGCGCGTTTCGATGAAACGCTCATAGTGGCCCAGATCGAGGTCGGTTTCTGCGCCGTCATCGGTCACGAACACCTCGCCGTGCTGGAACGGCGACATGGTGCCCGGGTCTACGTTGATGTAGGGGTCAAGCTTGATGAGGGTGACTTTGAGTCCCCGCGATTCGAGGATCGCGGCAAGGGAGGCTGAGGCGATTCCCTTACCGAGGGAAGACACCACACCGCCGGTGACGAAGACAAATTTGGTCATGTCTTTTTTGGTGGTGGGAAATTGGGATTATAGATGGCGCCCCGGCGACACCCCCGCGGGCAGGGTCACCCCCGTCTGCTAAATTCGCCCCATGAATGAGCTTGCTGGCAAACACATTGTTCTGGGTCTGAGTGGAGGCGTGGCTTGCTACAAGGCGGCCGATCTGTGTCGCCAGCTCATCAAGGAGGGCGCCACCGTGCAGGTGGTGATGACCGGGGCGGCCGAGCAGTTCATCACCCCGGTCACCATGCAGGCCCTGTCGGGCCGCACGGTGTACGGCTCCCAATGGGACGCCCGCGAGCCCAACAACATGCCCCACATCAACCTGAGCCGCGAGGCGGACGCGATCCTGATCGCGCCCTGCAGTGCGGACTTCATCGCGCGCCTGGTGCAGGGCCGGGCGGATGAGTTGCTCAGCCTGATGTGCCTGGCGCGCCCCGCGCAGCGCGTGCCGTTGCTGCTGGCTCCGGCGATGAATCGCGAAATGTGGGCCCACCCCGCGACGCAGCGCAATCTGGCGCAGGTGGCGCAGGACGGCGCCGTGGTGCTGGGCGTGGGCAATGGCGACCAGGCCTGTGGCGAGACAGGTGACGGCCGCATGCTGGAGCCGCTGGAGTTGCTGGACGAGCTGATCGCTTTTTTCACGCCCAAGACCCTCGCGGGCCGGTCGGTGCTCGTTACGGCAGGGCCCACGTTTGAAGCCATCGATCCGGTGCGCGGCATCACCAACCTGTCGAGCGGAAAGATGGGCTTTGCCGTGGCCCGTGCGGCGCGCGAGGCAGGTGCCGATGTCACCCTGGTCGCGGGGCCTGTGCATGTGCCCACGCCACGCGGTGTGCGGCGCGTCAATGTGCAGTCTGCCCAGGAGATGTTGGCGGCGGTGGAGCGGCATGTCCAGGCTGCGTCGGTGTTTGTCGCCACGGCTGCGGTGGCCGACTGGCGCCCGGCCCACCAGTCTGATCAGAAGATCAAAAAAGACGGTTCGGGCCAGTCCCCGTCGCTGGAGTTTGTCGAGAATCCTGACATCCTGGCCACCGTCGCCCGATCGCCCCATGCGTTGCAGGGCGACCTCTTTTGTGTGGGTTTTGCGGCCGAAAGCCATGATCTACTCGCCCATGCCACGGCCAAGCGGGCACGCAAGGGTGTGCCGCTGCTGGTGGGCAACATCGGCCCGGCCACTTTTGGGCAGGACGATAACGCGCTGTTGTTGGTGGATGCGCAGGGCCATCGCGAGCTGTCCCGCGCCTCCAAGCGCGTGCTGGCGCAGCAGCTCATCGCCGAAATTGCCGCGCGTTTGCCACCCTTGCATGCTTGACCGCCACTGCGGTGGGGAGGTGTGATGACAACTGGTGCGACCAAGCCCGACTGGGACACGCCGCCCGATGGCGACTTCGCGGCCTATGTGGAGCGCCTCACGGCCCCGCTGCCTGCGCAAGAAGCCCGAACACCGCAGGCAAATGCAGCGGTCGCCACCAGGGCTGCGCAGCCATCCGCGCCCGGTGCCAAGCCCATCCCGGTGGCCCAGGCACTGCCGCCCGATCTGCTGCAGATGATGCGGCCCCTGGCTGGGGTACTGCGCACGGTGCGTGCGTTGTTGCTGGTCATGATTGTTCTGCATGGCATCGCGCTGCTCCTGCTGGGCAGGGGCTCGTTGCCGGGGTTGGTGGTCATGGGGTCTGTGTGGTGGGCGCTGGGCTGGCTGATGCAGTCGGCTGCGCAAGTTGGGGGGGCTCAGGCCGCGGATGTGCGCGCGGGGGCGCAACCGTTGCAAGAGCGCCTGCGGCAAGTGGCGCAGCAGCGCAGTAGTACAGGAACAGGAAAGAAAAAACCGTGAAGATTGACGTCAAGATTCTCGATCCGCGCATGGCGGACCAATTGCCCACCTATGCCACGCCCGGTAGCGCGGGGCTGGACCTGCGTGCCTGCCTGGATGCGCCGCTGACGCTGCAGCCTAACGCGTGGCAACTGGTGCCCACGGGTATTGCGATCTACCTTCAGGACCCGGGTTACGCCGCGCTGATCCTGCCGCGCTCGGGTCTGGGTCACAAGCACGGGATCGTGCTGGGCAATCTGGTGGGGTTGATCGACAGCGATTACCAGGGGCAGCTCATGGTGAGCGCATGGAACCGCAGCAACGTGGCTTTTACCCTGGAGCCCATGGAGCGCCTGGCTCAGCTGGTGATCGTTCCGGTGGTGCAGGCGCAGTTCAATGTCGTCACCGAGTTTGCGGCCACGCAGCGGGGCGAGGGCGGGTACGGCTCCACCGGCAAGTCCTGAAGCGCAACTTTGTCCGACTCTGGGCTGGTTGCTCGTTTGCGGCCGGGTTGTAAGACCCCGCTTACGTTTCGATGGGCCTGTTACCGACAAGGCGATGGCCCCTGTGTCTACGCAACGGCATCCTCAAGCGTTGTTCCAATCTGCACATGGGCCCCGAGCTTCGTTCGCCAGGGCCTCTCCCCAACAACTTCAGGAGATTGAAATGCAATTCACCCGTCCTCTCGCCCTCGCGGGTACCGTGGTTCTGGCTGCTTCGCTGGCCGCTTGTGGCCATAGCCGTCCAGCGCCTGCTCCGCAATATTCCGGCGGTTATTCCAGCGGCTATCAGACGGCGCCTGCCTATCCCCAAAACCAGACAGGCACCGAATATGGGCGCGTATCCAACATCGAGGTGCTGCAAGGCCGCAGTCAAGGGCAGACCACTGGCACCGGTGCCGTGCTGGGTGCGGTGGTCGGCGGCGTTCTGGGGAACCAGGTGGGCAAGGGCACCGGTCGCGCCGCGGCGACCGCCGTCGGGGTATTGGGCGGCGCGGTGGCTGGCAACGCCATCGAGGGGCGCAACAACCAGGAGTCCGTGCAGGGGTATCGCTTGTCGGTGCAGCTCGACCAGGGAGGCTACCGCGTGTATGACGTGAGCAGCCCCGGCGATCTGCGCATTGGCGACCGGGTGCGTCTGTACAACGGTCAGATTTCGCGCCTGTAAGCGAACAGGCTGACCTAACTGCCACGGGCGCCCTGAAACGATTCAGGGCGCCCGTGGTGCTTTTGAAAGGGCGCTCTCAGTGCAGCAGCGAGTTGCCCGGCGCCTGGGGCTGGACGCGGAAGAAGCCGGTTCCGGCTGTGCCGCGTCCGATTTCGTCTTCGGTGGCTTCGCGCACGGCCTGTACCGTCAATTGCAGGCGCAATGCAATGCCTGCGAGCGGGTGGTTGCCGTCGAGCACGATATGGTCGGGATAGATCTCGGCCACGGTGTAGAGGGCCGTGCGGGGGGCATCAGGGTTGCAGCCTTCGGGCAGGGCCATGCCGTCAAAGGTCATGCCTTCTTCAATCTCGGCGGGGAAGAGGGCGCGGGGCTCCAGAAACAGCAATTGGTCGTTGAAGTCGCCGAAAGCGTCCTCGGGTTCGAGGTGCAGCGCCAGCGTGGCGCCGGGGCCGTGGCCCTGCAGGGCTTCTTCGATACGGGGCAGCAGATCGTCACCGCCGACCAGAAACTCCACGGGCTCGTCGAGCACGTCGAGTTCTTCGCCCAGGGTGTCTTTCAGGGTCCAGGTCAGTGCGACCACACATTGTTGGGTAATTTCCATAGGAGAATTGTCGCAGTTTGACCAACGGCCCCGCCAAGGGGCAACACTTCTCCCATGGACATCCAGCAACCCCTGGCCCTGCTCGGCGGCCTCACTCCCGCGCAATTCATGCGCCGTCACTGGCAGAAGAAGCCTCTGCTGGTGCGCCAGGCCATTCCACAGTTTGCGCCACCCGTGCTGCGGGCCGAGCTGTTTGCGCTCGCGGGGCAGGAGGGGGTGGAGTCCCGACTGGTGCAGCAACTCAAAGGCGCCTGGAAGCTGCGTCACGGGCCCTTCAATCGCCGCGCTCTGCCTGCGTTGCAACAGCCGGACTGGACGCTGCTCGTACAGGGCGTGGACTTGCACAACGACGCAGTGCATGCACTGATGCAGCAGTTTCGTTTTGTGCCCGAAGCCCGGCTGGACGACCTCATGATCAGCTATGCCAGCGATGGTGGTGGCGTGGGGCCGCATTTCGACAGCTATGACGTCTTTTTGCTGCAGGCGCATGGCAAGCGCCGCTGGCGCATCGGACGCCAGAAGGACCTGTCGCTGCGCGACGGCATTCCGTTGAAGGTGCTGGCCCAGTTCGAGCCCGAGGAGGAATTTGTGCTTGAGCCGGGCGACATGCTGTACCTGCCCCCGCGCTACGCCCACGACGGCATTGCCGAAGGCGAGTGCATGACCTACTCCATCGGGTTTCGCGCTCCGGCCCGCGCCGAGATGGCGCAGGAGCTGCTCGTGCGGCTGGCAGAAGACGCCGGCGATGACGACCACCCACTGCTGTACCGTGACGCTGGCCAGGAAGCGGTGGCACAGCCGGGGGCCATTCCCGCCGGGCTGCAGGACTTTGCGCGCGAGGCGCTGTCCCGCGCGCTGGCCCAGCCCCTGGTGCTGGAGCGCGCGCTGGGCGAGTACCTCACCGAGCCCAAGCCCAGCGTGTGGTTTGAGCCTGGTGAAGCTGGCGTGATGCTGGAAGGTGTGCGCCTGGACCGCAGGAGCCGCATGATGTACGACGCACAGCACGTTTTCATCAACGGTGAAAGCTACCGCGCAGCAGGTCGCGATGCCACCCTGATGCGGCGTCTGGCGGATGAGCGCCAGCTGTCGGCGCGAGAGTTGGCACGCGCCAGCGACGACGCGCTGGAGCTGCTTTCGTCGTGGTGCGATGCAGGCTGGACCCACGTCTGGACCGGCCGAGACTGACCAGGAGCTGGTGATGAACGACACGGCCGCCCCTTCCGCCGAGCCCTTGCGTGATCTGCCCACCGGGCGATTCAGCGGGCGCGAGGCGTTTCAGCAACTGGTGCGCGACGCCATTGCGACGGCGGCGCGGGATGGCTGGCAGGAGATCTTCGTCAGTGACGCGCATTTTCATGACTGGCCCCTGGGCGAGCGCGCGGTGGTCGAGGCTTTGCAGGACTGGGCCCGCAGCGGCAGGCGCTTTACGATGCTGGCCTGCAGCTATGACGATGTGATCCGCCGCCATGCGCGGTTTGTGCGCTGGCGCAGCACATGGGACCACATCATCACCTGCCGCCGCAGCCCGGAAGCGGATCCGCTGGGTCTGCCGAGCGCCTTGTGGTCGCCGCACTGGGTACTGCACCGGCTTGATCCGGAGCGCTGCGTGGGGGTCACCGGCAGTGAGGCAGACCGCCGGGTGCTGCTGCGCGAGACGCTGAACGAGTGGGTGCGCAGCAAGAGCGCTCCGGGGTTCCCTTCGACCACACTGGGTTTGTAGGAGCCACCGGCCCCCCGAGGCGTGGCCGTTGGAGGGATGCCCTCTGGCAGACGTGCCCCGGCAGCGTACTGTGTAAAGTCAAGCTGGCGTAAAGCTTCCGTCAGTGTTAGTCAGTATTGACTAAATACCAATATAATCTGCGGCTGTGCCCAAAAAGGTGCAAACAAGTGCATTGTGCCAATGCGTGCATGGGCTCAGGAAGCCTGACGCCGTGGCTTTTCAAGATTCTGTCTGTCCAAATAGGAAAATCGAAATGAAGAACTCCCTCGTTCTGGCCGCCCTGATCGCTGCTGCTGCACTCGCCGCTTGTGGCAAGAAGGAAGAACCCGCTCCAGCACCCGCTCCTGTGGAAGCTCCTGCCGCTGCTCCTGCTCCTGCCGCCGAGCCAGCAGCTCCTGCCGCTTCCGACGCCGCAGCTCCTGCTGCACCTGCTGCTGACGCTGCTGCTCCCGCCGCTGATGCTGCCAAGGCTGCTGCTGACGCTGCTGCTACTGCCGCCACCGGCGCTTCCGCAGCCAAGTAAATCGCTGCAGGCTCTGGCTGACCGTCAGGTCGGCCTGTGCCACGGCCCCGCACCGCAAGGTCCGGGGCTTTTTTTATCCCCTTCGCTGGGGTGAGGCATTCATGGGCACAGGGTTCGGGCCATCAACCGTTCACGCTGAACCATTCCGTTCCTTCGGTCGGGCTGGCGACCTGGATGTTCTCGGCAGCCCAGCCCAGCGCGGCGGCGAGTGACTGCTGTGCCAGGTGAGGGTGGTTGTTTTGCGCGCTCAGGTGCGCCGCCACCACGCGCTGCAGCCCGTCATGCTGCACCGCACGCAGGATTCCCGCTGTGGCCGAGTTGGCCAGGTGGCCGTACAGCCCGCCCACGCGGCGTTTCAGGAACGGCGGGTAGCGAGAGGCCGCCAGCATGTCGGGATCGTGATTGGCCTCGATCATCAGGGCGTGGCATCCCTGCAGTTGCTGCAGCACATGGGGGCTGGCGTGGCCCAGGTCGGTCAGGACACCCAGGTGTGCGGCGCCGTCAGAGCAGCGCAGCTGCAGGGGCTCGCGGGCATCGTGCGGCACGGTGAACGGGCGTGCTTCGAAGGCGCCCATGTCGATCGCTTCCATGTCGTGCGCCACCCGCAGCAGGCCGCCCAAGTCCGGCGCGCCTATGGCCGCGTAGGTGCCTTCGCTCATCCACACGGGAATGCGAAAACGCAGCGCCAGAGTCTGGGCGCAGCCGATGTGGTCGGAGTGTTCGTGGGTGATGAAGAGGGCGTCCAGGTCTTCCACCTGCAACTGCGCTTGTGCCAGACGGGCTTGCAACTGCCGGATGCCGAGCCCGCAATCGATCAGGAGGCGGCGCACCTGGCCGCCACTGCGGCCTTCGACGACCGTGGCATTGCCGGTGCTGCCGCTGCCCAGGTTCTTGAATCGAAGCATGGCGGGCGAAAGAAGTAGTGTGGACGGCCCAAAAAACCAGAGCCACCGTCCGCCAGAAGGCAGAGGGGGCTCTCGAGGTGGGTGGCGGCCTTTCGGCCTGCGCCGCTTATTTCAGATCGTCAGCAATCACGCGCACGATGCGCTCGGCATTGGCCGAGGTCTCGGGGGCGCCGGCTTCGTTGAGCACCGACACGGTGGTTGCTTCACCCTGGCTGCGCACCACGATGCGGTACTTGAGCGGAGGCGTTGCGGACGTGGAGCTGAACAGCTTGCTGAAGAAGCCGGGCTCTTTCTTCTCGGTGTCCGGAGCCACGTAGCGCACGAAGTACGTGCCCTCATTGCGGTTGCGGTCTTCCACCGTGAAGCCTGTGCGGTCCAGGGCCAGGCCCACACGGCGCCATGCGCGGTCAAAACCTTCGTCCAGCTGCACCACCGGCACGTTGTTCACGGTGGCCATGCGGGCTGCCTGGGCACGCGGTGCGGGGGCTGCGGCGACAGCCTTGGACTGCTCCTGGCTCACGCCCAGCTTGACCATCAGGCGGCGCAGGAATTCGGTTTCGAGTTCCGGGTCGGAGGGGCGGGGCTGCCAGACGGTGCTGTCCTTGGTGACGTTGCCATAGACCTCGACCATCCCGCGGTGGGTGATGTAGATCTCGGTGCCGCCATTGGCATTGCGCTCCAGCCGGGTGCGGAACTTGTCCCGTTCGCCAGTCGAGTACAGGGACTCCATCAGCTTGCCGATGGTGGAACGGATGAAATCCTGGGGCAGTTTGGCGCGGTTCTCCGCCCAATCGGTTTCCATGATGCCGACATTGGCTTCGGACTGGGCCAGCGTGAAGCCGCTTTCCTGCCAGAAGTCGCGCACGGGCTCCCACAGCTTGTCAGCGGGGCGGTTGACCACCAGCCAGCGCTGGCTGCCGTCTCGCTCAATACGCACGTCCCCCAGTGACAGTGCCGCCGCGTTGGCGTTGCCCGACGGCTGCGCGGCCTGGCCTGCCTGCATGGCAGCGGCAGACACCGAGCCACCCGGCATGGCGTAGCGCGTGTCGCGTGACAGCTGGGTGAGGTCCGGGGGGACTTCCAGTGACGAGCCCTTGGCGGCGCTCTTATAGTCGATCTTGTCGCCCTCCAGAATGCTGGTGGAGCAGGCGGACAGGGCCATGACAAGAGCCAGCAGGCTCAGGCGGGTGGTAGCAGCTTTCACGCGGAAATCCTTGGGAAGTGTCTCTGAGAGCGGGCGCAAAGCCCGGATTAGATCAGGCCGCTGTTGCGCAGTGCCGACTCGACCACAGCCTCATTGCTGCTGGCCAGGGGCGTCATGGGCAGGCGCATGGTGCCACCACACAGGCCCATGCGGGCCATGGCCCACTTGACCGGGATGGGGTTGGCTTCGACGAACAGGTGCTTGTGCACGGGCATCAGCTTGAACTGGATTTCCATGGCCCGACGCGCGTCGCCCGCCAGGGCGGCCACACACAGCTCGTGCATCAGGCGCGGGGCCACGTTGGCCGTCACGCTGATGTTGCCGTGGCCACCGCACAGCATCAGGGCTACGGCGGTCGGGTCGTCGCCCGAGTACACGCCAAAGCCCTTGGGCACGTCACGGATGAGCCACTGGGCGCGTTCGATGTTGCCGGTGGCTTCCTTGATGCCAATGATGCCGGGCACCTGGGCCAGGCGCAGCACGGTGTCGTGCTGCATATCGGCCACCGAGCGGCCGGGCACGTTGTAGAGCACGATGGGCAGGTCGCCTGTGGCTTCGGCAATGGCCTTGAAGTGCTGGTACTGGCCCTCTTGGGTGGGCTTGTTGTAGTAGGGCACAACCTGCAGCTGGCTGTCGGCCCCCACGCCGCGCGCGAACTTGGCCAGTTCGATGGCCTCGGCGGTGGAGTTGGCGCCGCAGCCGGCCATGATGGGCACGCGCTTGGCGGCCTGTTCCACTGCCGCGCGGATGATCTCGCAGTGCTCTTCCACGTTCACCGTGGGGGACTCGCCCGTGGTGCCCACCACGCCGATGCAATCGGTGCCTTCGGCGATGTGCCAGTCGATCAGTTTGCGCAGGGTGGGGTAGTCCACGCTACCGTCCTCATGCATGGGGGTGACGAGGGCGACGATGCTGCCGGTGAGTGGCACGGAAGAAGAAGTCATGTCCGCAGTGGTAAACGGTAAAAGGGCATTCTAACTAGCCCCGACGGGCAAAAGATGTCGTGAGGGTCCGCCCGCCTGCGGGAGTTCCCGTACGGCCGTGATGCGTTGCACGAAACGCGCGGGTTCGTCGATGAAGCCGTCTTCGTAACCCACCACGCGCAAGTCCTTGCACACCTGCAGCAGTTCGCCGGGTGCCAGCAGAAACTCAGGCCGGGCGGGGCGCCCCACGGTTTCGTTGCCCTGGGCAAAGGTTTCATAGACCAGCACCCCGCCCGGCGCCACGCTGGCCACGATGGTGGGCAGCAAGGGGCGCCACAGGTAGTTGGTGACGACCACGACACCAAACTGGCGGCCTGCAAACGGCCAGGGGCCGTTCTCGATGTCGGCCTGCACCAGCTCGCCCAACCCTTCGCAGGCGGCCAGCGCCTCGGCCGACCGGTCTACGCCGACCACGGTGTGCCCCAGTTCGCGCAGGTGGCGCAGGTGGCGCCCTGCGCCGCAAGCAACGTCCAGCACGGTGCTGTGGGGGGCGATCAGGTGGCTCCAGCGCCGCACCCATTCCGAAGGGGCTTCTGTACCGTGCATGAGACTATAAAAATGATAGCTGCCAGCGCATGACCCACTAGCGCTTACAGCCAAAAACGCTTGAAAATCCCGCCAAGGGTGTCAAAAACACGCCCACATCTGGTCGGCCAGCATCACCATGAATTCGGGCACGGTGTAAAAGCCGAATACCACCAGGCACAGGAGCACCGCCACGGCCCCGCCCAGCCAGCGCAGGGCGCGCGGCACGGGTTTCTGGGGTGGTAGCTGGTGGTTCATGCTGGGTTCAGGCGGGTTGTGGGCTGCTGCGCGTGATCGGGCTTTCCTTGACGGGCAGGTTCACCAGCCCGGCAAAAATACCCAGACCAATCGCGATGTACCAGACGATATCGTAGCTGCCGGTGGCGTCATACAGATAGCCGCCCAGCCAGACGCCCAGGAAGCTGCCGATCTGGTGGCTGAAGAACACAAAGCCGCCCAGCATCGACAAATGCTGCACGCCAAAGATCTGGGCGATGGTGGCGTTGGTGGGCGGAACGGTGGACAGCCACAGCGAGCCCATCACCGCCGAAAACACATACACCGACAGCGGCGACAGCGGCACCAGCAGGAAGATGCTGATCGCCACCGCGCGGGCAAAGTAGATGAAGGCGAGGATGTGACGCTTGGGCATGCGCTGGCCCAGCGTGCCGGCGATGTAGGTGCCGAACACATTGAACAGCCCGATCAGCGCCAGCGCATAGCTGGCCACCTGGGGCGACAGGCCGTGGTCCTTGAGGTAGCTGGGCATGTGCACGCCGATGAACACCACCTGGAACCCGCACACAAAATAGCCCGCCATCAGCAGATTGAAGCTGGGGTAGCGGAAGGCCTCGCCCAGCGCCTGCGCAATGGTCTGGTCGCGCTTTACCGGGGCTGCGCCCTTGAAGCCCGGCTCACGCAGGCCAAAGGCCAGCGGCACGATCAGCAGCACCGCCATCGACAGCGCCAGCAGGGCCTGCTGCCAGCCCAGCCCGGCAATCAGCCAGCCCTCGACCGGCACCATCAGAAACTGCCCGAACGAGCCCGCTGCCGCTGCCACGCCCATGGCCCACGAGCGTTTCTCCGGCGCAATCTGACGCCCCAGCACGCCATAGATCACCGCATAGGTGGTGCCCGCCTGGGCCGCGCCAATCAGCACGCCGGCCGTCAGCGCAAATAAAGTGGGCGTGGGCGACAAGGCCATGCCCGCCAGGCCCAAGGCATACAACACCGCCCCACCGAACAGGACGCGGAAGGCCCCAAACCGGTCGGCCGCCATGCCCGCAAAGATCCCGATCACGCCCCAGGACAGGTTCTGGATGGCAATGGCCAGAGCAAACGACTGGCGCGTCCAGCCCATCTCTTGGGTGATGGGTAGCAGCCACAGCCCGAACCCGTGGCGGGTGCCCATGGACAGGGTCACGATGGCCGCACCGCAGGCCAGCACCTGGAACATGGATAGTTTGGGAGGATTCATATGCATGCGCAGGAATGTAGCCAGATTGTGTGAAACGCGCTGATACACCCGAGACCAATACAGTTGCTACCAGGGTCGCGAGAGGACTGTCTTTTTATCCAGCCCCAAGGCGGTGGCCGCACTACAATCCGCCGCTATGTCTGCCAAACCGTCTTCTGCTTCCGCCAGCGAATATTCCGAAGGTTCGATCCGCGTGCTCAAGGGCCTGGAGCCCGTCAAGCAGCGCCCGGGCATGTACACCCGCACCGACAACCCCCTGCACATCATCCAGGAAGTGCTGGACAACGCCGCTGACGAGGCCCTGGCCGGCTATGGTAAGAAGATCCGCGTCACGCTGCACGCCGATGGCTCGGTCAGTGTGGAAGACGACGGCCGGGGCATCCCCTTTGGCCTGCACCCGGAAGAAAACGCGCCAGTGATCGAGCTGGTCTTCACCCGCCTGCACGCGGGCGGCAAGTTCGACAAGGGCAAGGGCGGGGCCTACAGCTTCTCGGGCGGCCTGCATGGCGTGGGCGTGTCGGTCACCAACGCACTTGCCACCCGGCTCGAAGCCACCAGCTACCGCGAAGGCAAGGTGGCGCGCCTGGTGTTCTCTGCGGGCGACGTGATTGAGCCCCTGGTGGCCCGGCCGCTGGAGGCGGGAGAGCGCAAGCAGGGCACCTCGGTGCGCGTGTGGCCCGACGCCAAGTATTTCGAATCCAGCGCCCTGCCCATGGGCGAGCTGACCCATCTGCTGCGCAGCAAGGCGGTGCTCATGCCCGGCGTGACGGTGCAGCTGGTCAATGAGAAAACCCGCGACACCCAGACCTGGCAATACAAGGGTGGCCTGCGCGACTATCTGATGCAGACGCTCACGGGCGACCCCGTCATCCCGCTGTTTGAAGGCGAGGGCTTTGCCGACAGCGGCAACGAGAGCTTCGCTGAGGGCGAAGGCGCATCCTGGGCCGTGGCCTTCACCGAAGACGGCCAGCCCATGCGCGAAAGCTACGTCAACCTGATCCCCACCAGCGCGGGCGGCACGCACGAAAGCGGCCTGCGCGACGGCTTGTTCAACGCGGTCAAGAGCTTCATCGAGCTGCACAGCCTGCTGCCCAAGGGCGTGAAGCTGTTGCCCGAGGACGTGTTTGCGCGCGCCAGCTACGTGCTGTCGGCAAAGGTGCTCGACCCGCAGTTCCAGGGCCAGATCAAGGAGCGCCTGAACTCGCGCGACGCGGTGCGCCTGGTCAGCGGTTTTGTGCGCCCGGCGCTGGAGCTGTGGCTGAACCAGCATGTCGAATACGGCAAGAAGCTGGCCGAGCTGGCCATCAAGGCCGCGCAGACCCGCCAGAAGGCGGGCCAGAAGGTCGAGAAGCGCAAGGGCTCCGGCGTGGCCGTGCTGCCCGGCAAGCTCACCGACTGCGAAAGCCGCGACATTGCCCACAACGAGGTCTTCCTGGTCGAGGGCGACTCGGCAGGTGGCAGCGCCAAGATGGGCCGCGACAAGGAAAGCCAGGCCATCCTGCCGCTGCGCGGCAAGGTGCTCAACACCTGGGAGGTGGAGCGCGACCGCCTGTTTGCCAACAACGAAATTCACGACATCTCGGTGGCCATCGGCGTGGACCCGCATGGCCCCAACGACTCGCCGGACCTGAGCGGTCTGCGCTACGGCAAGATCTGCATCCTGTCGGACGCGGACGTGGACGGCTCGCACATCCAGGTGCTGCTGCTCACGCTGTTCTTCCGCCACTTTCCCAAGCTCATCGAGACCGGTCACATCTACGTGGCACGCCCTCCGCTGTTCCGTGTAGACGTGCCCGCGCGTGGCAAGAAACCTGCGGCCAAGATGTATGCGCTGGACGATGGCGAGCTCACCGCCATCCTCGACAAATGCGCCAAGGACGGCGTGGCGCGCGAAAAGTGCCAGATTAGCCGCTTCAAGGGCCTGGGCGAGATGAACGCCGAGCAGCTGTGGGAAACCACGCTCAACCCCGACACCCGCCGACTGCTGCCCGTGCAATTGGGCGACATGGACTTTGCCGCCACCGAAGGGCTCATCACCAAGCTCATGGGCAAGGGCGAGGCCGCGGCGCGCCGCGAGCTTATGGAGCTGCATGGCGATGCGGTCGAGATCGATATCTGAAGAGCTGAGTCGTATGCGCCCGCGCTGCCTGCCATGACCTCATTTCGCCAAATCGGCCGCTTGCGCTGGTATGTATTGGGTTGTTTGCTCTGCTTTTTGCAGCAAGCGGCCCACGCAGATCTGTGGGCGCATGTGGACGAGCGCGGAGTGACGCACTTTGCGGCCGAGCAGGTCGATGCGCGCTACCAGCTTTTTTTTCGCGGCAACGATTTCGACTCCACCCGCGATGCACCGGCCAATGCGTCGCCCATGCCGTATGCGCTGCCTGCGGCGGGTGCGCGGCTGCTGGCGTTTTTTGACATCGCGCCCGACTACAAGCGCGTCAAGCATCACCTGCGGTCGGCGTCTGCGCGCCACGGCGTGGACTACGAGCTGCTGCAGGCCGTGATCGCCACCGAGTCCGGCTTTGACGCCACCGCCGTGTCGCCCAAAGGCGCCGTGGGCCTGATGCAGGTGATGCCCGCCACGGCCAGCCGCTTTGGCGTGAGTGCGGACAAGAAACGCACGGTAGAGCAAAAACTGGCCGACCCGGCCGTGAATGTGCCCACCGGCACCCGTTACCTGCGGCACCTGCTGGACCTGTTCCCCGGCCGCATGGACCTGGCCGTGGCCGCCTACAACGCGGGCGAAGGTGCCGTGCAAAAGGCGGGCAACCAGGTCCCGGCCTTCAAGGAAACGCAGAACTATGTGCGCACCGTGCTGGGCCTGTACGCCCAGCTCAAACCGCCAGCGCCCGTGTTGACACAGCGCGCCTTGCCGGGCCGTGTGCGCATGGAGCTGTCGGGCGGCGCGCAGAACCGGGGCAACCTGCCGCCCACCCAGGTGGCACAGACCCGCAGCGCGCCGCAGACCGCGTTTGAACCCTTACCGACGATTCCGAACGAATGAGCGACCAACCCACTCTTGATTTCACCACCGCAGGCGATGATGGGGGCGACTCCCTGGGCCTGGCGGGCTACGCCCAGCGCGCCTACCTCGAATACGCGCTGTCGGTCGTCAAGGGCCGTGCGCTGCCCGATGTGTGCGACGGCCTCAAGCCCGTTCAGCGGCGCATTCTGTATTCGATGGACCGCATGGGCCTGGGCTACAGCGGCCCCACGCGCAACACTGCGGCCAAGCCCGTCAAAAGCGCCCGTGTGGTGGGCGATGTGCTGGGCCGCTTCCACCCCCACGGCGACCAGTCTGCCTACGACGCGCTGGTACGCATGGCGCAGGATTTTGCGCAGCGCTACCCGCTGATCGATGGCCAAGGCAACTTCGGCAGCCGCGACGGCGATGGTGCCGCCGCCATGCGCTACACCGAGGCGCGCCTGTCGCGCATCACCAGCCTGCTGCTCGACGAAATCGACGAGGGCACGGTTGATTTCATGCCCAACTACGACGGCAGCACGGAGGAACCCCGCCAACTGCCTGCCCGCCTGCCATTCGCGCTGCTCAACGGCGCCAGCGGCATCGCCGTGGGCCTGGCCACCGAGATCCCCAGCCACAACCTGCGCGAGATTGCCGACGCCTGCATTGCGCTCATCAAGACGCCATCACTGAGCCAGGAAGAGCTGCTGGCCATCGTGCCCGGCCCGGACTACCCCGGTGGCGGCCAGATCATCAGCAGTGCGGGCGACATTGCCGATGCCTACCGCACCGGCCGGGGCAGCCTCAAGGTGCGCGCGCGCTGGAAGATCGAAGACATGGCGCGCGGCCAGTGGCAGCTCGTAGTCAACGAACTGCCGCCCAGCGTGAGCACGCAGAAGGTGCTGGAAGAAATCGAAGAAATCACCAACCCCAAGGTCAAGGCGGGCAAGAAGGCGCTGAGCCAGGACCAGACGCAGCTCAAGGCCAGCATGCTGGCCGTGCTGGACGTGGTGCGTGACGAGTCGAGCAAGGACGCCCCTGTGCGCCTGGTGTTCGAGCCCAAGACCGGCAAGACCCCGCAGCAGGAGCTGATCACGGCGCTGCTGGCGCACACCAGCCTGGAGACCTCAGCCCCCATCAACCTCACCATGGTGGGGCTGGATGGCAAGCCTGTGCAAAAGTCGCTGCGCGTGATGCTGGAAGAGTGGATTGCCTTCCGCCAGACCACCATCACCCGCCGCAGCCAGCACAGGCTCAACAAGGTGCTGGACCGCATCCACATCCTCGAAGGGCGGCAGACCGTGCTGCTCAACATCGACGAGGTGATCGCCATCATCCGCACGGCCGAGGAGCCCAAGGCCGCACTCATCGCGCGCTTCAACCTCAGCGACCGGCAGGCCGAGGACATTCTCGAAATCCGCCTGCGCCAGCTGGCGCGGCTCGAAGCCATCAAGATTGAGCAAGAGCTGAAGGAGCTGCGTGAAAGCCAGGGCAAGCTCGAAGACATCCTGAACAACCCTGGCTCGCTGCGCCGCACCATGGTCAAGGAGATCGAGCAGGATGCCAAGACCTTTGCCGACGCGCGCCGCACGTTGATCCAGGCCGAGAAGAAGGCCGTAGCCGAAGTGAAGGTGGTGGACGAGCCCGTTACCGTGGTGGTGTCTGAAAAAGGCTGGGTGCGTGCGCGCACCGGCCACGGGCATGAGGCCGCCAGCTTTGCCTTCAAGGCGGGCGACGGGTTGTATGGCACGTTCGAGTGCCGCACGGTCGATACCCTGCTGGCCTTTGGCAGCAATGGGCGTGTGTACTCGGTGGCCGTGTCGCTGCTGCCTGGCGCGCGCGGCGATGGTCAGCCGGTGACCACGCTCATCGAGCTGGAATCGGGTACGCAAGTGCTGCACTACTTCGCGGGCCCCGCGGGCGCCACGCTGCTGCTGTCCAACTCGGGGGGCTACGGCTTTTTGGCGGCGGTGGAGAACATGGTCTCGCGCCAGAAGGGCGGTAAGGCCTTCCTCACGCTGGGCGAGGGCGAAACCGTGTGCGTGCCATCGCATGCCGCAGGCACCACAGGCAGCAAGCCGCTGCTGCCTGCCACGCATGTGGCCTGTGCGTCCACGGGCGGGCGCATCCTCACGTTCGAGATCACCGAGCTGAAAACCATGGCCAATGGTGGCCGGGGGCTGATGCTGATCGACCTGGAAGACAAGGACCAGCTCGCAGGCGCTGCCGCCTACACGCGCAGCATTCGCCTCGATGGCATTGGCCGGGGCGGCAAGCAGCGCGATGAGACGCTGGAGATACGCAGCCTGAACAATGCCCGTGCCGCGCGCGGCCGCAAGGGCAAGGCGGCGGACCTGGGCTTCAAGCCACAGACAGTGACGCGCGTCGAATAGCCGCTTCCGTTTCGGGGCTTGGTCGTCTGCCCATTGCGGGGTAGCGGCCTGCGCTGCCAGCGGCGCTGGATGCGGGCGCTGTTTGGGGGGCGCCAAGGCCAGATCCGTGCAGGGCCGGGCAGACCCTGATGCCGCGGCGGGATGTTTGTGCGATGGTTAAAAAAAGAGCAACATCTGTACACAAACACAACCCTTCGGGAGACACCCATGCCCAAACAGTTCCGGATGGCGCACAAACTCTGGCTGGCGGTGGCGCTGATCGTGGTGCTGCTGGCCGCCGTGGTGGGCTTCTCGGGCTACCGGTCGGCCAAGGTACAGGCCGAGGCCGATGCGATGGCCCAGGACATGGAAGCCCGTGTGCAGGCCGCTATCCGCTGGTCAGGCCTGACCGAGACCAATGCAGCCCGCACCCAGGCACTCATTGTCAGCAGTGAAGCGGCGGTGGAAGCCGAGTTCAAGGACGTGATTGCGGCCACCACGGCGCAGATCACCGAGGTGCAGAAGTCGCTGGAGGCCATGGCCCTGTCGGAGGCAGACAAGGCGCAAATGGCCAAGATCGCCCAGGCCCGCAAAGCCATGATCGACCTGCGCGGCCAGGCCCGCAAGCTCAAGGCCGACGGTCAGCAGGACCAGGCCATTGCTCTGGTCAAACAGTCATACAACCCGGCCGTGGCCACCTACCTGCAAGCCCTGCGCGACTTTGTGCAGCAGCAGCAACAGACCGCTGCCGCCAAGCAGCAGGAGATGGCGGCCTCGCGCATGCTCACCGTCAAGTTCGCGGCGGTGGCCGTGGGCCTGCTGTTGCTGGCCATCATCGTGGGCGCGTACTACCTGATCGGCAGCATCCAGCGGCCTTTGGCCCAGGCCAATGGCCTTGCCGAGCGCATTGCGGGCGGCGACCTGAGCCTGCAAGAGGCCGTCACGCGGGGCGACGAATTTGGCGACCTGCTGCGCTCGCTCTATGCGATGAGCAATGCGCTGGGGCGCATGGTGCACCAGGTGCGCCAGAGCACGGACAGCATCGCCATTGCCAGTGCCGAGATCGCGACGGGCAACCAGGACCTGTCGGCCCGCACCGAGCAGACGTCCAGCAACCTGCAAGAGACTGCTGCGGCCATGGAGGAGTTCACCAGCACCATCCAGCAAAGCGCAGGCAGCGCCCAGCAGGCCAGCAGCCTGGCAGCGGGAGCGACCGGTGTGGCGCGCAGGGGCGGCGAGGTGGTGACCCGGGTGGTGGCCACCATGGAGGACATCAACCACAGCAGCAAGAAGATTGCGGACATCATTGGCGTGATCGACGGCATTGCGTTCCAGACCAACATCCTGGCGCTCAACGCAGCGGTGGAAGCCGCGCGGGCGGGGGAGCAAGGGCGTGGATTTGCCGTGGTGGCCAGCGAAGTGCGCAGCCTGGCCCAGCGCAGTGCCGAGGCGGCCAAGGAGATCAAGCAGCTCATCAGTGCGTCGGTTGAAAAGGTGGAGACGGGTTCGCGCCTGGTGTCTGACGCGGGCACCACCATGACCGACATCGTTCAGTCGGTGCAGCGCGTGACCGACATGATCGGTGAGATCACGGCCGCATCGTCCGAGCAGAGCGCGGGGGTGTCGCAGGTCAACAAGGCGATCAGCAACCTCGACCAGATGACCCAGCAGAATGCCGCGCTGGTGGAGGAGAGCGCCGCAGCGGCGCAGAGCCTGCGTGAGCAGGCGGATCACCTGGCACGCGAGGTGTCCATGTTCAAGGTGAATGCGGCCAGCTACGGGCCTGCGCAGGTTGCCATTGGGGTCGCACGCGGTGCCGCCAAGGCGACGTCCGCCATGCCTGCGACTCGCGCAACGCCCCAAGCGTCTGCCACGGCCGCAGCAATCAAAAAAGGGGGAGGTGCCCCGACGGCTCTGACCAAGGCGCCCGCGCCGTCGCCTGACGCCAGGCAGGGCGCTACGGCCGGTGCGGAGGAGGATTGGGAGTCTTTCTGAGGCACCGGGTTGTGCGGTGCCGACTGTCGCAGACCGCCACGGCCGGCCCCTGCGCCGCGCTGACAAAAAAACCCATGGCAGCGATGCCATGGGTTTTTTGCTGGGGCGTGGGGCCTCAGGGCGGTCAGGCCAGTTCGGCGATCAGTTCGATTTCAACGCATGCGCCCATGGGGATCTGGGCGACACCGAAGGCGCTGCGGGCATGCACGCCCTTTTCGCCAAACACCTGGCCCAGCAGTTCGCTGGCGCCGTTGGTCACCAGGTGCTGCTCGGTGAAATCGCCCGTGGAGTTCACCAGGCTCATCACCTTGACGATGCGCTTCACACGGTTCAGGTCGCCACCGCAGGCGGCTTGCAGCGTGCCCATCAGGTCGATGGCGACGGCACGTGCGGCCTGCTTGCCTTCTTCGGTGCCGATGTCACGGCCGAACTGTGCGGCCCAGGGCTTGCCATCCTTGCGGGCGATGTGGCCGCTCAGAAACACCAGGTTGCCGGTCTGCACATAGGGCACGTAGGCGGCAGCGGGCACCGACACGGGGGGCAGGGTGATGTTGAGTTCATTCAGCTTGTCGTAAACGCTCATGGTGGTCCTCGTTAGGAAGTGCGGGTGGATAGACGAGAGCGGTCTGGTGTACAGGCCGCCGAGCGCGGTAAGTGTTACACAGCCCCCCACCCTCGCGCCGACGTGGCAGGCCCTGGCGGCGCATTAGCATCAGCGCATGTCCGCCATAAGCGCCCCTAATGCCGCGCCGCTGTCCGCCCCAGGCCAGGGGGTGGCGGCGCCTTTGCCCCCGCGTCCGTGGCTGTTGCCCGCTGTGTTGCTGGGCGTGGTGGCGGGGGCTGCGCTGCAACTGCAGCAGCCCACACTGTGGTCCGCTGCGGCTTATGGCTGGATGCTGGTGGCCGGCCTGCTGCTGGGCGGTGGGGCGGTGGCCGCTGCGCGGCGGCACCCAGGGCTCCGTAGGGCTCGCAGCGCCATCGCCATGGCGCCCTGGCTGATGTTGCTGGCAGGGGCGCTGGCCATGGCGGGCGTCACTGGCCTGCGGGCCGCGGCCTACCAGGCCCAGGCGTTGCCGGCAGCACTGGAGAGCAAGGACCTGCGCATCACCGGCGTGGTGGCCGCCATGCCGCAGGTCAACGAGGCAGGCACCCGCTGGCGCATGGTGGTGGAGTCCGCCACGCTGCAAGGTGCGTCCGTGGCCATGCCGCCGCAGATCGACGTGGCCTGGTATGGCGGCGCCTTTGGCGGCGGGGGCGAGGTGCTGGACCTGCAACGCCAGCCCGCACCCGTGCGTGCGGGCGAGCGGTGGCAGATCACCGTGCGCCTGAAGGCACCCCACGGCCTGCGCAACCCGCACGGCTTTGACTATGAGCTGTGGATGTGGGAGCAGGGCGTACAGGCCACAGGCTATGTGCGCGCCGGCCCCAAGGACGAGCCGCCGGTGCGCGTGGCCGCCACCTGGCAGTACCCGGTGGAGCAGCTGCGCCAGCGCGTGCGGGGTGCCATCCTGGAGCGTCTGGTGTTTGGGCAAGATGGATCGGGCAATGACAACACCGACACGGCTCGCACGCGCACTGCAGGCGTGGTGGCGGCGCTGGTCACGGGCGACCAGCGCGCTATCGACCGTGCGGACTGGGATGTGTTCCGCGCCACCGGGGTGGCCCACCTCATGAGTATTTCGGGCCTGCACATCACGCTGTTTGCCTGGCTGGCGGCGCTGGTGGTGAGGGCGCTGTGGCGGCGCTCGCCCCGGCTGAGCCTAGCGGTGCCAGCGCAGTCTGCCGCGCTGGTGTCGGGTGTGTTGCTGGCCACGGCCTACGCGCTGTTCAGCGGCTGGGGCGTACCCGCACAGCGCACCGTGACCATGCTGGCCATCGTGGGGCTGCTGCAACTGAGCGGGCGCCGCTGGCCCTGGCCGCAGGTGTGGCTGCTGGCCTGCGGGTCCGTGGTGGCGCTGGACCCGTGGGCATTGGCTCAGGCGGGCTTCTGGCTCAGCTTTGTGGCGGTGGGCGTGCTGTTTGCTACCAATCCGATAGCTTCCGAGGTAAGTAGTACCAGCGCTACAGGCCGTTTTTATGCATTGGTGCGTGAGCAATGGGTGGTCACGCTCGCGCTCACGCCCCTGGGCTTGCTGCTGTTTGGCCAGGTGTCGCTGGTGGGTTTTGTGGCCAACCTGGTGGCCATCCCGTGGGTCACGCTGGTGGTCACGCCGCTGGCGCTGGGCGGGGTGCTGTGGGCGCCGCTGTGGAGTGCTGCAGCCCTCAGCCTGCAGCCGTTCACCGCGTTGCTGCAATGGCTGGCGCAGTGGCCCTGGGCTGCCGTATTTTTGCCAGCGGCGCCGCTCTGGGCGGGCGTGGCGGCGGTGGCTGGGGGTGCGCTCTTGGCCATGCGCCTGCCCTGGCGCCTGCGCTTGCTGGCGCTGCCTTTGCTGCTGCCGGTGTTGTGGTGGCAGCCCGCGCGGCCCGCAGCGGGGCAGTTTGAGCTGCTAGCCGCCGACATCGGCCAGGGCAACGCCGTGCTGGTACGCACCGCCAACCACACGCTGCTCTACGACGCGGGTCCGCGTTTCAGCCGCGAGAGCGACGCGGGTCACCGCGTGCTGGTGCCGCTGCTGCGGGCGCTGGGCGAGCAGGTGGACGTGCTCATGCTCAGCCACCGCGATGCCGACCACACGGGCGGCGCGGCGGCCGTGTTGGCCCAGCAACCCCGCGCCGAACTCACCGGCTCCATCGAAGCTGAGCACGCCCTGCAGCGCTTGCGCCCGAGCAGGCCCTGCCTGGCCGGCCAGCGCTGGGAATGGGACGGCGTGGTGTTCGAGGTGCTGCATCCCCTGCCCGGCGACGACGCCCCGGGGGCGGCGAAGCCACCGCGTCCCAACGCGCTCAGCTGCGTGCTGCGCATCTCCGCCGCAGGCACCGAGGGCGCATCCGCCTTGCTGGTAGGCGACATCGAAGCGCCGCAGGAGCAGGCCCTGCTGGCGCGTGGCGCACCGGTGCGGGCCGATTTGCTACTGGCGCCCCACCATGGCAGCAAGACCTCGTCGTCGGCGGCTTTTCTGGAGGCCGTGCAGCCGCGCACCGCTTTGGTGCAGGCTGGGTATCGCAACCGATTCGGGCATCCGGCGCCGGATGTGCTGCAGCGC
The DNA here is from genome assembly GCF_001428225.1 of Acidovorax sp. Root70. Lineage (NCBI taxonomy): Bacteria > Pseudomonadati > Pseudomonadota > Betaproteobacteria > Burkholderiales > Comamonadaceae > Acidovorax > Acidovorax sp. Root70. Next base: position 112,562 of record NZ_LMHQ01000008.1, on the reverse strand, counting down.
TATCTGGCGCGCCACATTGCGGTGGTGGAGTCTTCGCGCTGTGGGGCGGCCCGCTGGTCCTCGTCGCAACCTGCTCAGGTGGCCTGCGAGCGCGATACCGGTGAGCGCTACTGGCAGCACCGCATGGTGCCACGGGACGGCTGACCTGGGGTCGATGGCGCAGCGCCGCCAGGGGTGTTGTGCCGAGGCGGGCTCACAAATTGCTATCCTGAACGCAGGAGGCCCGTTCATGCAGAAATTTGACGAGATGTACGCCATGCTGCCGTTTGACGGCAGCGACGTGCGGGAGCACTACAAGCGCTACGCGCAGTGGTTGAGCAAACAGCCCCCTGACGTGATGCAGGCCCGCAGGGCCGAAGCCGAGATGATCTTCCGGCGCGTGGGCATCACCTTTGCCGTGTACGGCGCCAAGGACGAAGGCGGTGCAGGCAACGAGCGGTTGATTCCGTTTGACCTGATCCCCCGCATCATCCCCGCCCACGAGTGGAGCAGCATGCAGCAGGGGCTGGTGCAGCGGGTCACCGCGCTCAACCGCTTCATCCATGACGTGTACCACGGCCAGGACATCATCCGCGCCGGCATCGTGCCCGCCGACCTCATCCTGAACAACGCGCAGTACCGCCCCGAGATGGCTGGCGTGCATGTGCCCCAAGACATCTACGCGCACATTGCAGGCATCGACATCGTGCGTGCCCCCGATGCCCAGGGCAACGGCGAGTACTACGTGCTGGAAGACAACCTGCGCGTGCCCAGCGGCGTGAGCTACATGCTCGAAAACCGCAAGATGATGATGCGGCTCTTCCCCGAGCTGTTCAGCCTGCACAAGGTGGCGCCCGTGGCGCATTACCCCGACATGCTGCTCGAAACCCTGCGCGCCAGCGCCCCGGCCACGGCCGACGAGCCCACGGTGGTAGTGCTCACGCCCGGCATGCACAACAGCGCTTACTTCGAACATGCCTTCCTGGCCCAGCAGATGGGTGTGGAGCTGGTCGAAGGGCAGGACCTGGTCGTCAAGGACAAGTTCGTCTACATGCGCACCACGCGCGGCCTGCAGCGGGTGGACGTGATCTACCGCCGCGTGGACGACGACTTCCTCGACCCGCAGGTGTTCCGTCCCAATTCCACATTGGGTTGCTACGGCCTCATGGAGGCCTACCGCGCGGGCAACGTGGGCATCTGCAACGCCGTGGGCACGGGCGTGGCCGACGACAAATCGGTGTACCCCTATGTGCCCGAGATGATCCGCTTCTACTTGGGCGAAGAGCCCATCCTGAAAAACGTGCCCACCTGGATGTGCCGCAAGCCGGACGACCTGCAGCATGTGCTTGCCAATCTCAAGGACCTGGTGGTCAAGGAAGTGCACGGCGCAGGCGGCTACGGCATGCTCATCGGCCCGGCCGCCACGCAGGCCGAGATCGAAGACTTCCGCCGCGCGCTGATCGCCAACCCCTCGGGCTACATTGCGCAGCCCACGCTCAGCCTTTCCAGCTGCCCCACCTATGTGGAAAGCGGCATTGCCCCGCGCCACATCGACCTGCGCCCCTTCGTGCTCAGCGGCCGCGAGGTGCAGATGGTGGCAGGTGGGCTCACCCGTGTCGCGCTGCAGGAGGGCTCGCTGGTGGTGAATTCGTCGCAGGGCGGGGGCACCAAGGACACCTGGGTGCTGGGCGAGGGGGCGACTGCTGCGTCATCCAAGGCAGGGCAGTCCCAATCCCAGGGTCAGTCGCAAAGTCAATCGCAAGGGAGCTTCTGAACATGCTGAGCCGTACCGCCGACCATTTGTTCTGGATGTCCCGCTATACCGAGCGGGCTGAGAACACCGCGCGCATGCTCAATGTGAGCTATGAAATGTCCTTGCTGCCCCAGTCCGCTGACGCGGCGCAGGCCGGCTGGGAGGGCCTGCTGTCCATCAGCGAGCTCATCCCCGCCTACACCGCCAAGCATGGCGAGGTCACGCCCGCCAACGTGCTCGAGTTCATGGTGCGCGACGGCAACAACCCATCATCCATCCTGTCGTGCCTGCGCGCCGCGCGCGAGAACGCACGCGCTGTGCGCGGTGCGCTGACCACCGAGGTGTGGGAGACCCAGAACCAGACCTGGCTGGAGCTGCACCGGCAGCTCCAAGGTGGCGCGTTTGAGCGCGATCCGGGCCAGTTCTTTGAGTGGGTGAAATACCGCTCGCACCTGTCGCGTGGCGTGGTGCTGGGCACCATGCTGCAGGACGAGGCGTTTCACTTCTTGCGCATGGGCACCTTCCTGGAGCGTGCGGACAACACTGCGCGCCTGCTGGATGTGAAGTTCCATGCGGTCAAGAACGACTTTTTTGGCCGGCCCAGCGAGCGCAACCAGGAGAGCGACTTCTACCACTGGAGCGCGATCTTGCGCAGCGTGTCGGCGTTCGAGGTGTACCGCAAGGTGTACCGCGACGTCATCACGCCCGGCCGTGTGGCCGACCTGCTGATCCTGCGCCGCGACATGCCGCGCTCGCTGCACGCTTGCCTGCGCGAGGTGGTGGACAACCTGGCTGTGCTGGCCAACGGCCAGTCCGCCGAAACGAGCCGCAGGGCAGGGCGCTTGCTGGCCGACCTGCAGTACGGTCGCATCGACGAGATCCTGGCCACCGGCCTGCATGCGTTCCTCACGCAGTTTCTGGACCGGGTCAACGACCTCGGGGGGGGGATCAGCCGCGATTTCCTGGTGACGTCCGGCGATTGAAAACCAGCAGGACTGCGCCATGCAAAGCCAGCCCCGCTCCGTAGGGGAGGAGTGGGGCCCAGGGTGATCCCAGCAAGGCCTTTGCCTGCGTGCCGCGCAGCCAGTCGGGCATTGCCACGCCCCAAGGGGCGTGCAGGCTCGCCACCAGAACCCCATAGGCCGTGAGTCCCAGACCCACAAACGAACCCAGAGCGATGCCGTAGGCCACCGGGAGCTTGCGACGACCCGCCATGGCCATGAAGGCGGCACTGAAGAAAATCCCCAGGAACACGGTGGCCAGCCAGGCCACCGGCCACCAACCCGCATCACCCGTTCCAGACCGGGCCACCAGCAGCGCATTGAAGCCACCCACGGTGCACAGCGTCAGCAGGGGTACCAAAAAATTGCGATACCGAGCGCTCAGCTGCGCTGAATACGCCGTCTGGGCTGGTGGTGTCTGGTGTGGGGTGGCGTGCATCGCAGGTCATTCCTGCGCGTTGCGCCGCTGGTCCCGCAGCATGAAGAGGTAGAGGCTTTCGACCTTCTCGCGCGCCCAGGGGGTCTTGCGCAGGAATTTGAGGCTGGAGCCCACGCTGGGGTCGATCTGGAAGCAGCGGATGGGAATCTGCCGCCCCAATTCATCCCAGCCAAAGTAATCGGCCAGGCCAACCACCATGGCTTCGAGTGTCACGCCGTGCAGGGGATTGCGCGGCTGGGCGGGCTTGTTGGCCGGTGGGGCGGGCGGCGGGGTCTCTGGAATGCTCATGGCGCCAAGCATACAGACTGGGAACGTACCCGGGCTCTTGTTGCGGTCCTGTCGTTTGCTGCAGACGAGAAACCCACTGGCGCCGCTGCAGGGCTGGCCGCGCCAGACCACGGTTCGCGTTACCCTGGACGGGCGACGCAAAGCGGCGCAAAGTGAGGTTCAGGCTTTGCGTTGCAGATGGTCTTCCCGCTGAAAAAGCTCGGCCGCCCAGTCCACAAAGGCGCGCACCTTGGCGCTCAGGTGACGGTTGGGTGGGTACACCACGTACACCGGCAGCAGGGGCTGGGTCCAGTCGGGCAGCAGTTGCACCAGGGCTCCGCTGTCCAGGTAGCGCTGGGCCTGCCAACTGGTGATCTGGCCAATGCCCAGGCCCGCCACGATGGAAGTGACGTAGGCATTGGCCTCGTTCACGCTCAACTGGTAGGGGCCGGTGATGTCGATGGACTCATCCCCCCGGCGAAACTCCAGCGGGTAGTGCCGCCCGCTTTGGGGCGAGAAGTAGATCACGCTGGCGTGTTTCTCCTCGATCTCCAGCGGGTGCGTGGGGGTACCCTTGCGCTCCAGGTAGGCGGGCGCGGCGGCGGTGATGAACTCCAGGTTGCCAATGCGGCGCGCCACCAGCGACTGGTCGCTCAGCTCGCCCCCCCGGATCACGCAGTCCACGTTGTCGCCGATCAGGTCCACCGTGCGGTCGCTCACGCCCAGGTCCACCTGGATGTCCGGGTAGCGGGCATGGAACTCCGCCAGGTGCGGAATGATGAGCAACTGTGCCACCGATGTGCCCACGTCGATGCGTAGCCGCCCGCGCGGGTTGGCGCGCGCGTTGGTCATGCTGGCCTCGATGTCGTCCAGGTCGGTCAGCAGCCGCACCGTGCGGTCGTAGTAGGCTGCGCCGTCGGGCGTCACCGTCACGCGGCGCGTAGTGCGGTTGAGCAGCTTCACGCGCAGCCGCTCCTCCAGCGCCTGCACATGCTTGGTCACCGTGGCTTTGGGCAGGTTCAGTGAATCCGCTGCCCGGGTAAACGTGCCGGCCTCCACCACCCGCACGAATATGCGCATGGCCTGAATCTGGTCCATGGCTTCTCCTTGAGTCATCAGCACCCAGATTGGGTGCTGAGGAATTCTCACACGGGCACCCTGGTTTGATTGTTGAGCTTTTGGAAACAGTGCGGTGGTGTTTGACCTGTTTATCAGAAAAGCCCAAGCCACTACATTTCATCCATCGTCAACCGATCCTCCACCTCATCACCTAACTACTGGGTACCTGCCATGCAGCCCGACCACCCGTCCTCGTCCTCTTTGCCCACGCAGCCCGCTGCGGCGCCCGCCAAGGCGTCTGGTGCGGCTTCGTCCGTCTGCACCGATTCCACCATTGAGGTGGCCCAGGGGCAGGACGTGGCCGTGCGCATGTATGGCCGCAAGAAGACCGGCCACACGTCGCCGGTGGTCGTGCACTTCCATGGTGGGGCCTTCATGTCGGGCGACCTGGACAACGGCTGCACGGTGGCCTCGCTGCTGGAGAGCGCCGGGGCGGTGGTGGTGTCGGTCGCTTATCCGCTCACGCCGTTTCCGCAGCCGGTGGACACGGGCTACGGGGTGCTTAAGTGGGTGCACAAGCACCGCACCAAGCTCGGCGGGCAGGGCGCTGCCGTGTACCTGGCGGGCGAAGAAGCCGGTGGCAACCTGGCGGCGGCCGTGGCGCTGATGGCGCGCGACCAGTCGCACCCTCCGCTGGCCGGGCAGATTCTGCTGTCGCCCATGCTGGACCCCTGCGTGGGCACCGCGTCGCTGCGCGAGGCCACGGGGGATTCCACGGGCTGCAAGTGGACCGAGGGCTGGCGCAACTTTCTGCGCTGCCCGCGCGATGCCGAGCACCCCTATGCCGTGCCAGCCGGCGCACAGCGCCTGGCGGGGCTGCCGCCCACGCTGATCCTGGTGGGTGACACCGATCCCATGCATGACGAGGCGCTGGCCTACGCGGCCCGGCTGGAGGCTGCCGGCTTGTCGGTCACCCGCCACGTGTTTTCCAAGAACCCGCAGTGGCCCGATGCCCTGCTGCAGACCGGCCCACACGAATGCCCTTGTGCGGTGGGTGCGCAGGAGCAGTTCCGGCAGTTCTTCGCGGCCACGCGAAGTCCGGTGCCGTCCTGACGGCCACTGACACCCTTTCATTTCCCTGAAAGCTGCTGACCTTCACCTTGGGTGGAGGCAGAGAAATGCGGGCTCGGCGCGAGCCCCCTTCCTTTTTTTACCTTGATTTCCGGCCTGGCGTGCCGGAGGGGAAACGCTTGCCCGGCGTTGTCCGGTCTGCACGTCCTGGAGCCCGCGCTAACCATTCAAACGATACGGAGGAAAGAACACACCATGCATGCACCCCTGATCTCGCTGGCCTGCGGCCGCTGTCACAGCGCACCCGGCCGTACCGTCTTTTGACGATGACCCGCAGGCCGCCCCGGTGTTTGTCGCCGGGGTATTGACCTTTCCACCGTGTCATTGCCGAGACTGCGTTCCGCCCCCTTTGCATTGACCCCTGTCGAGCGCAGCCCACAGGCGCCAGCGCACGGCAGACAAGTTTCACAGCGTGCTTCACAAGGGCACACCTATTGATCGAAAGTGACCATGAACTTCCCATCCTTCTCCAAGTTCTCCCAGCGCCGCCCCCTGGGTCTGGCCACCCTTGCCACGGCCGTGACGGCCACCGTGGCGGCTGCCGTTCTGGTGTTCCAGGCGCCCGTGGCGCATGCAGATAGCGCCCCCTCTGCACCCCCTGCCATGCCGGTGTCGGTGGCCGCCGTGCTGCAAAAGGACATCGCCCTGTGGGACGAGTTCTCTGGCCGGTTGGAAGCCGTGCAGCGCGTGGACGTACGCCCCCGCGTCTCGGGCGCTGTGCAGGCCGTGCACTTCCGCGAAGGCTCGCTGGTCAAGCAGGGCGACCTGCTGGTCACGGTGGACCCGGCCCCCTACGCCGCCGAGGTGGACCGCGCCGAAGCCCAAGTGGTCGCCGCGCAGGCCCGCCTGTCGTACACCCGCAGCGAGCTGGAGCGTGCCACGCGCCTGCTCGACGAAAAAGCCATTGCCCAGCGCGAGCACGACGAGCGCCTGAACGCCCAGCGCGAGGCCGATGCCAACCTGCGCGCGGCCCAGGCTGCGCTGCAGACCGCGAAGCTGAACCTCTCGTACACCCAGGTGCGCGCCCCCGTGGCGGGCCGTGTGGGCCGTATCGAAGTCACCGTGGGCAACCTGGTGGCGGCCGGTGCGGGCGCCCCGGTGCTGACCACGCTGGTGTCCGTGAGCCCCATCTACGCGAGCTTCGACACCGACGAGCAGATCGTGGTGAAGGCGCTGGCAGACCTGCAAAGCGGCTCCAAGGGCCACAGCGCCCGCCAGCTCATCGAGCGCATCCCTGTGCAGATGGGCACAGGCACCACGGGCGGTACGCCCTACGCCGGTCGCTTGCAGCTCATCGACAACCAGGTCGATGCCAAGAGCGGCACCGTGCGCGTGCGCGCCGTGTTCGACAACGAAGACGGCTCGCTGATCCCCGGTCAGTTCGCCCGCGTCCGCATGGGCCAGGCCCGCAACACGCAGGCGCTGCTGATCAACGAGCGTGCCGTGGGCACCGACCAGAACAAGAAGTTCGTGATGGTGGTGGGCGAAGGTAACAAGGCCGAGTACCGCGAGGTCACCCTGGGCGCACCGATTGACGGCCTGCGCGTCGTCACCTCGGGTCTGAAGGCGGGCGAGAACATCGTCGTCAATGGCCTGCAACGCGTGCGCCCCGGTGCCGTGGTCGCACCCCAGCCCGTGCCCATGACCGCCAAGGCCGAGATTGCGGGTGATCGCAAGGAAGCCAAGACCGCCGCCAAGTCGCCTGCCGCTTGAGCGCGCCGGAACCAAGGAATTTGCATCCATGAACCTGTCCCGCTTTTTCATCGACCGCCCCATCTTTGCTGGTGTGCTGTCGGTGCTCATCTTCCTCGGGGGGCTGATCGCATTGCGCGGTCTGCCCATCTCCGAATACCCTGAAGTCGCGCCGCCCTCCGTGGTGGTGCGCGCACAGTACCCCGGTGCCAACCCCAAGGTGATCGCCGAGACCGTGGCCACGCCGCTGGAGGAATCCATCAACGGCGTGGAAGGCATGCTCTACATGGGCAGCCAGGCCACCACCGACGGCGTGATGACGCTCACGGTGACGTTTGCCCTCGGCACCGACCCCGACAAGGCCCAGCAGCTGGTGCAGAACCGTGTCTCGCAGGCCGAGCCGCGCCTGCCCGAGGAAGTGCGCCGCCTGGGCGTCACCACCGTCAAGAGCGCGCCGGACCTGACCATGGTGGTCCACCTGGTCTCGCCCAACAACCGCTACGACATCGACTACCTGCGCAACTACGCCGTGCTCAACGTGAAGGACCGCCTCGCCCGCATCGGCGGCGTGGGCCAGGTGCAGGTCTTCGGCGGTGGCGACTACTCCATGCGTGCATGGCTCGACCCGCAGAAGGTGGCGCAGCGCGGCCTCTCGGCCAGCGACGTGGTGGCCGCCATCCGTGGCCAGAACGTGCAGGCTGCCGCCGGCGTGGTCGGGGCATCGCCCGGTCTGCCCGGCGTGGACCTGCAACTGTCCATCAACGCACAGGGCCGCCTGCAGACCGAAGAAGAGTTCGGCGACATCATCGTGAAGACCGGTGCCGATGGTGCTGTGACGCGCCTGCGCGACATCGCCCGTCTGGAGCTGGGTGCGGCCGACTACTCGCTGCGCTCGCTGCTCAACAACGACCCCGCCGTGGGCATGGGTGTGTTCCAGGCGCCTGGCTCCAACGCGCTCGACATCTCGGCCAACGTGCGCAAGACCATGGACGAGATCCAGAAGAACATGCCCGAAGGCGTGGAGTACCGCATTGCGTATGACCCCACGCAGTTCGTGCGGGCGTCCATCCAGTCGGTCATCCACACGCTGCTTGAAGCCATCGCCCTCGTGGTGCTGGTGGTGATCCTGTTCTTGCAGACCTGGCGCGCCTCCATCATCCCGCTGCTGGCTGTGCCGGTGTCGGTGGTGGGCACGTTTGCCGTGCTGCACCTGCTGGGTTTCTCGATCAACGCATTGAGCCTGTTCGGCCTGGTTCTGGCCATCGGCATCGTGGTGGACGACGCCATCGTGGTGGTGGAGAACGTCGAGCGCAACATCGAGGCGGGCCTGACCCCGCGCGAGGCCACCTACCGCGCCATGCGCGAGGTGTCCGGCCCCATCATCGCCATTGCGCTGGTGCTGGTGGCGGTGTTCGTGCCGCTGGCCTTCATCAGCGGCTTGACAGGCCAGTTCTACCGCCAGTTCGCGGTGACCATCGCGATCTCCACCGTGATCTCTGCCATCAACTCGCTGACCCTGTCGCCCGCGCTGAGCGCCTTGCTGCTCAAAGGCCACGATGAGCCCAAGGACGCGCTCACGCGTGGCATGGACAAGGTGTTTGGCGGCCTGTTCCGTGGCTTCAACCGCCTGTTCCATCGTGGCTCCGAGGCGTACAGCGGCGGCGTCAAGCGTGTGATCGGCCGCAAGGCGCTGATGTTCGTGATCTACCTCGCGCTGGTGGGGGCCACCGTGGGTCTGTTCAAGATCGTGCCTGGCGGCTTCGTGCCCGCGCAGGACAAGCAGTACCTGATCGGCTTTGCGCAGCTGCCTGATGGCGCCACCCTGGACCGCACCGAGAACGTGATTCGCCGCATGGGCGAGATCATGAAGGAGAACCCGAACGTCGAAGACGCGATTGCCTTCCCCGGTCTGTCGATCAACGGCTTCACCAACAGCTCCAACTCCGGCATCGTGTTCGCCACGCTCAAGCCATTTGCCGAGCGCACCCGCGCCGACCAGAGCGGCGGCGCCGTGGCAGGCCAACTGAACCAGGCCTTCGGCAGCATCCAGGACGCGTTCATCGCCATGTTCCCGCCGCCCCCGGTGGCGGGCCTGGGCACCACGGGCGGCTTCAAGCTGCAGATCGAAGACCGCGCATCGCTGGGCTACGAAGCCATGGACAACGCCGTGAAGGCCTTCATGGGCAAGGCCTACCAGACGCCGGAGCTGTCTGGCCTGTTCACGAGCTGGCAGGTCAACGTGCCGCAGCTGTACGCCAACATCGACCGCACCAAGGCGCGCCAGCTGGGTGTGCCGGTGACGGACATCTTCGACACGCTGCAGATCTACCTGGGCAGCTTGTACGCCAACGACTTCAACCAGTTTGGCCGCACCTATAGTGTGCGCGTGCAGGCCGATGCGGCCTACCGGGCGCGGGCGGAAGATGTCGGCCTGCTCAAGGTGCGCTCTGCCACCGGCGAGATGGTGCCCCTGTCGGCCCTGATGAAGATGGAGCCGAGCTTCGGCCCCGAGCGCGCCATGCGCTACAACGGGTATCTCGCGGCCGACGTGAACGGCGGCCCCGCGCTCGGCTATTCATCGGGCCAGGCCCAGGCAGCCATCGAGCGCATCGCCAAGGAGACGCTGCCCCAGGGCATCACCTTCGAATGGACCGAGCTGACCTACCAGGAAATCCTGGCCGGCAACTCCGCCGTGCTGGTGTTCCCGCTGGCCATCTTGCTGGTGTTCCTGGTGCTGGCCGCGCAGTACGAAAGCCTGACGCTGCCCATCGCCATCATCCTGATCGTGCCCATGGGCATCCTGGCCGCGATGACGGGCGTGTGGCTCACCAAGGGCGACAACAACGTGTTCACGCAGATCGGGCTCATCGTGCTGGTGGGGCTATCGGCCAAGAACGCGATCCTGATCGTGGAGTTTGCGCGTGAGCTGGAGTTTGCCGGGCGCACCCCCGTGCAGGCCGCCATCGAGGCCAGCCGACTGCGGCTGCGCCCCATCCTGATGACCTCGCTGGCCTTCGTGATGGGCGTGCTGCCCCTGGTGCTGTCCACCGGCGCGGGCGCCGAAATGCGCAGCGCCATGGGCGTGGCGGTGTTCGCCGGGATGATCGGGGTGACGGCCTTCGGCCTGTTCCTCACGCCCGTGTTTTATGTGCTGCTGCGCAAGCTGGCGGGCAACCGCCCGCTGGTGGAGCATGGCGCACATGTGGCGCCTATCTCGCACGCCCCGGGCACCGGTGGCACGGCCCACCCTGTGCTGGCCGCGCCGCGCAAGGAGCACGAGTGATGCTTCTGACCACGGTGACAACAAACATCTTTGTGGCCCCCGCCAAGCACTCCGCGCTGCCGAATGCAGCGGGTGCAGTGGCTGGGGCAGGAGAACAACTATGACCGATTTGCTTTTGACAAAGAACTCCACCGACGGAGCCCTCGCAGTGCGCAAGCGCAGCCTGCTGGCGCCCCTGGCCGCCGCCCTGGTGCTGGCCGGTTGCATGACCCAGCCCGTGGCCCCCGCGCCGCATGCGGGGGTGCCCGTGCCGGCCAGCTTCACGGCAGGGGGCGACGCGCTGCCCACGGCCCCCTGGACGGTGGCCGCCCCCGCCGAGGCGCAGCCGCGCGGCGAGTGGTGGCTGGGCTTTCAAGACCCGGTGCTTGCCGACCTAGTGCAGCGCGCGGGCACGGCCAACACCAGCATCCAGCAGGCGGTAGCACGGCTGGCCGAGGCGCGCACGCTGCTGCGCTCTGCCGATGCCGCGCGCTCGGTGCAAGTGGGTGCATCAGCGGGCGTGACGCGCCAGGCGGGCGCTGCCACCACCGGCAGCGCAGCCCCCGCCACGTTGGGTACGGCGGGGCTCAATGCCTCGTACGAGCTGGACCTGTTCGGTCGCCTCTCGCAAACCAGCGACGCCGCACGTCTGGATGCGGATGCGCGCGAAGCCCTGCTGCAAAGCACGCGCCTGATGGTGCAGGCCGATGTGGCGCAAACGTACCTGCAACTGCGTGCGGTACAAGCCGAGCAGGTGCTGGTGCAAGAGAGCCTGGCCGCTTATCAGGACACGCTGCGCCTCACGCAGCGCCGCTTGCAGGCAGGCGATGTGGCCGAGTTGGACGTGGCCCGTGTGCAGACCGAGGTGGCCGCGACCGAATCCGATGCGCTGGCCTTGCAGCGCCAGCAGGCCCTGCTCAGCAACGCGCTGGCCGTGCTGGCGGGCGAGGTGGCCAGTGGCTTTGTGCTGCCGCCCGCGACGGGCGATGCTGCGTTGCCGGTGATTCCCCCCGGTGTACCCGGCACGGTGCTGGCGCGCCGACCCGATGTGTCTGCCGCACAAACTTCCGTGCTGGCCGCGCAAGCGCGCGTGGGCGTGGCGCAGAAGGCGTGGTTCCCTGCCGTCACGCTCACGGGCAATGCGGGGCATGCGTCGCCGGAGCTGGGTGATCTGTTCAAGTGGTCGGCCCGTGCCTGGGGCGTGAGTGCGCTGCTGTCGCTGCCGATCTTTGACGGCGGCCAGCGCGATGCGCAGATCGAAGGCGCCAAGGCGCGCCTGGAGGCTGCGCTGGCGGACCACCGGGGGCAGGTGCTCAATGCGTTTCGTGACGTTGAGGATCAGCTGACTTCGCTGCGTCTGTTGTCCGGCCAGGCCGAGGCGCAGGGGCGGGCGGTGACGGCTGCGCGGCGGGCGACGCAGTTGTCGGATGTGCGGTATCGCAATGGGCTAGTGAGCCAGTTGGAGTTGCTGGACGCGCGGCGCAGCGAGTTGCGCAATCGGCGGCAGGAGTTGCAGGTGCGGACGGCGCAGTATGTGGCGACGGTGGGGTTGATTCGGGCGCTTGGTGGTGGGTGGGGGGATCAGCCTGCGGTGAAGATGGCGGCTATGTCGCAGTAGGTTTTTTTACAACTTTGGCTGTAGGCGCTAGTGGGATATGCGCTGGTAGCTATTGATTTTGTAGTCTTGGTTTTTGTGCGCTGATTGGGTGGCGTGCCTTTGTTCAGGGCGGAGGCCGGGAGTCGCCCCGGCGGGCGAGGTACTTTTCTTTGCTTCGCCAAAGAAAAGTACCCAAAAGAAAGGCGACCCCCAGTCTGCGACCCCTTCAGTCGCCCCGGCGGGCGAGGTACTTTTCTTTGCTTCGCCAAAGAAAAGTACCCAAAAGAAAGGCGACCCCCAGTCTGCGACCCCTTCGCGGTGCGAAGGGGCAAACCTGCGTCGGGGCGGTTGCGGGGTGCGCCGTGGAACTCACTGCGCTGCGTTGCAGCTTCGTTCAGACATCCACGGCGAGTCAGTTCACGAAGCATGGGCGCTGCGACGCCCATGCCACCCCGCAACCTCCCCGCCGCAGGCGCAGCCAGCAGGGGTGGGACAGCCGAACAGCCGAACAGCCAACATCCATTCGGGCCATTGCTGCGCTCGGCCTCGTCTTGCGGGCGCAAGCGCCACGCGCTGCGCAAGCTGGGCCGAGCGAAGCAAAGGCCCGTGTGGCTGTTCTGCTTCCTTTGCCCCTCTGGATGCGCCGAGGAGCGCAGGGTTTGGCGGATCAGGGATCGCGATTGTCTGAGCGAAGCGAGTTCGAGCGAGACCCCGCCAAACCCGAGCACCGCAGATTGCCCCGTAGCGAAGCGCAGGGGACGCAGACAGTGGGGTCGCCCTTTCTTTGGTTCCTTTCTTTCGGCGACGCGAAAGAAAGGGACTCGCACGCCGGGCGACTCCCGGCCTCCNAGGGGACGCAGACAGTGGGGTCGCCCTTTCTTTGGTTCCTTTCTTTCGGCGACGCGAAAGAAAGGGACTCGCACGCCGGGCGACTCCCGGCCTCCGCCCTCAACCCAGGCATGCGGCCAACTCAGCGCCCACAAGAAAGCACTACAAAATCAATAGCTACCAGCGCATATTTCACTGGCGCTTGCGGCCAAAAAGGCTCAAAAAGCCGCTCATCACCCCTTCAACCACCCCCTCAACCTCCCCACCCCTTCCTCCAACCTCCCCACATCCCGACTCGCAAAACACCACCGCAACCACCCCGACGCCTCACCCCCGAACGCGCTGCCCGGCGCCAACCCCAACCCCGCCTCCCGCACCAGCCGCTTGGCCAGCGTCAGACAGTCGTCATGCCCGTCGATGCGGAAAAACGCATACATGCCCCCACGCGGCGTGGCCACCGACACCCCAGGCACATCGGCCAGCAGCGGCACCAGCGTGTCCCGGCAGTTGCGCAGATGGTTCACCAGCGCAGGCGTCACCTCCTCCGTGCGCTGCAGCGCCACCGTCGCCCCGCGCTGCACAAACACGGGCGCGCACGATGTGTTGAACTCGATCAGCTTGGCCACCGCTGGCGTCAGCGATGGCGGCAGCACCAGCCAGCCCAGGCGCCAGCCGGTCATCAGAAAACTCTTGGAAAAGCTGTGCGTCACCACCAAGCGGTCCTCGGGCTCAGCCACGTCCAGAAAGCTGGGGGCGGCGCCGTTGGCCGTGTCGCCCGCGTAGTACAGGCGCTCATACACCTCGTCCGCCAAAATCCACGTGCCGGTGCGGCGACAGTGCGCCAGGATGGTGGCCTGCTCCTCGCGCGTCAGCGTCCAGCCCGTGGGGTTGTTGGGGGCGTTGACGACCAGCAGGCGCGTGGTGGGCGTGATGGCACCGAGCAGTGCGTCCATGTCCAGGCGCCAAGCGCCCTGTGCGTCGGCCACCAGCGGCACGGTGCGCACCTGCGCGCCCAGAATGCGCGGCTGCGCTACCAGGTTGGGCCACACGGGCGTGACCAGCACCACCTCGTCGCCCGCGTCCACCAGCGCCTGCACGGCCACCATCAGACCGTTCACGCCGCCCGATGTGACGGCGATGCGGTCAAACCATGCATCGGTGTGTTGCTGGGGGTGCAGGCCGTGCATGTAGCCCGCAATCGCGTGGCGCAGCTCGGGCAGGCCCAGGTTGTGGGCGTAAAAAGTCTCGCCCTTTTGCAGCGACGCAATGGCCGCCTCGCGGATGAAATCGGGCGTTACCTCGTCGCTCTCGCCAAACCAGAACTTCAGCACATCGCTGCGCCCCAGGCCTTCGTTGGCCACTTCGCGGATGCGCGACTCTTCGAGGCTTTGGACTACTTCCCGCATGCAATCTCCTTGAAATACACAGCCATCATCGCAGGCGTATAGTCGTTTTTTTGATTTTTTCACCACATTGGCTGACCAACCAACGCTCATGACCTATCCCAACACCCAGCTCTTCATCGCAGGCCAGTGGCAAGACGCCGCCGAAGGCAAGACCCTTGCCGTGTTCAACCCCTCCACGGGCAAAGAAATTGGCCGTGTGGCCCATGCCACCAAGGTGGACCTGGACCGCGCGCTGGACGCCGCACAAAAGGGCTTTGAAGCCTGGCGCGACATGCCCGCCGCCGAGCGCGCCAAGACCATGCGCCGCGCTGCGGCTCTGATGCGCGAGCGCGCCGAATCCATAGCCGCCATCATGGTGCAAGAGCAGGGCAAGCCCCTGGCCGAGGCCAAGGTCGAGACCATGGCATCGGCCGACATTATCGAATGGTTTGCCGACGAGTCGCTGCGTGTGTATGGCCGCATCGTGCCCTCGCGCAACCTCAAGGCCACGCAGATGGTGCTGAAGGACCCCGTGGGCCCCGTGGCGGCCTTCACGCCGTGGAACTTCCCCATCAACCAGGTGGTGCGCAAGCTCGCCGCCGCGCTGGGCGCGGGCTGCTCCATCCTGGTCAAGGCACCTGAAGAAACCCCGGCCAGCCCCGCCGAGTTGATCCGCGCGTTTGCCGATGCTGGCGTGCCTGCAGGCACCGTGGGCCTGGTCTATGGCGACCCGGCTGAAATCTCCAGCTACCTGATTCCGCACCCCATCATCCGCAAGGTCACGTTCACGGGTTCCACGCCCGTGGGCAAGCAGCTGGCGGCGCTGGCGGGCAAGCACATGAAGCGCGTGACGATGGAACTGGGCGGCCACGCCCCGGTGATCGTGGCGGAAGACGCCGACCTGGAACTGGCTATCAAGATCGGGAGCGGCGCCAAGTTCCGCAATGCGGGCCAAGTCTGCATTTCGCCCACGCGCTACCTGGTGCATGAAAGCATCCGCGCCGACTTTGCGGCCGCGTTCGCCAAATATGCCCAGGGCCTGAAGGTCGGTGACGGCCTCACGGCTGGCACGCAGATGGGCCCGCTGGCCAACCCGCGCCGCATTACTGCCATGGCCGATTTGCTGGCCGATGCGGTGCAGCAGGGCGCCAAGGTGCTCGCCGGTGGCGAGCGCATCGGCAACGAAGGCAACTTCTTCCAGCCCACCGTGCTGAACGATGTGCCCCTGTCGGCCCGCATCGTGAACGAAGAGCCCTTTGGCCCCGTGGCCGCGATTCGCGGGTTTGAGAAGATTGAAGACGCCATTGCCGAAGCCAACCGCCTGCCGTTTGGCCTGGCGGGCTATGCGTTCACCTCGTCGCTGAAAAACGCGCACCTTCTGGCCCAGCGCCTGGAAGTGGGCATGCTCTGGATCAACCAAGCGGCCGCCCCTGCGGCCGAGCTGCCATTTGGCGGCCTGAAGGATTCGGGCTACGGCTCCGAGGGTGGCCCCGAGGCCATCGAGGCGCATATGAACACGCGCCTGGTGTCGATCATGAACGTGTGAGTGTGACCATCGCGCTTTCTGGGCAGGTTCTGAGCGCGTTAGTCACAGGCCCCCGGTGCCATGGGCACCGGGGGCCTTTTTGCTTTTTGAAGACTGCACGGGGCGGCACAATGGCGTGGCGTTGAAGATCTGCGGCCACCATAGATGGCAGTTACCCAGCGTCCCCCCCCAATTCAGGAGTGCCCCGCCCATGCTGCCCTGGCAATGCCTTGCCCTCATCATTGCGCTGGCCTGCGTGCCCCTTGCCTGGGCGGGCGAGGAGAAGGAGAGCTCCAGCCAGCGGCCCGGACTGTTCTTTGCCTGGCTGTCGCCCGACGATGGCCCTGTGTGGGCGCACTTTGAGAACCCCGCGCACTTGCAGCAACTGGTGCGGCACTGCAATGCCGGTGCGTCGGTGTTTGCGCTGCAGGCAGGCACCCGCTACCAGTGCAAGGCAGACCTGCCGCAGAGGTCTGCCGGGCAGGAAGAGCCCTACGCTGCAGGCATGACCGTGCAAGGGCCCGTGCCGCAATCAGACACCCGGCAGTACCGGCTCTTCGCCCTCACGCCGCCGCGCACGCCCCTGTGGGTGGTTGCAAAACCCGACGCCGAGCAGCTGGGCGCGCTGCAGTCGTTCGTGCATTCGGACGACCGCCGGTTTGGCGCGCTGCGCCGCCAGCTCCAATGGGGTGCGGCACGCACGGTTCAGCAGACCCAGGGCGCACGCACCACCGTGGTGGTGCCTGGCAGGGTGGTGCGCGACCCGGACGCTTTTTACGGAGCCCAGCGGCACCATGTTTTTGTGCGTGGCAGTAGCGGCTATGCCTACATGGGCGAGGTGCCCGGCAAGCCCGACAGCTACGTGGACATCGACGGCAACGATCTGCCAGGGCTGGTGGTGTTTGAGGGGTGCGACGGCTGGTGCGTATCGCTCTGGAGCCTGGCGGGCGGGCTGCGGCAGGTGGCGAGGTTCGGCGGGCACTGAGTTCGCACCCGCACAGTACGGGTTCTCAGCGTTGTTTCACTGGGTCGTACACACAGCGAAAGCCGATATACACCGCATAGAAGTCCGCAGGCTTCCAGGCCTCGACATCCGCGCGCATTTGCGACGCGGGATACCACCAGGACCCGCCCATCGTGCGCAGCTCTTCGCCGCGCGCATCGGCCGCCCATTCCCGAACGTTGGCACCCATGTCGTGCAGGCCGTTCACCCCGGCCGCAGTGACGTTGACGGGCGCGGCGCGGGGCCAGGGGTCGGGGTCGCTGGTGTTGGCGCCCTGCGGGCTGTGGCCTGTGGTCCAGGGGTAGGTGGTGCCACACACCCAGGGCGCGGGCGGTTGGCTGCGCAGCTCGGTAAAGCCGGCGGTGCGCCACTCGGCGGCGGTGGGCAGGCGGCCGCCCGCCCATTGGCAGTAGGCCTGGGCCTCGGCGTGGGTGAGGTGCACGGCGGGCAATTGGTCGGTGTCGGGCGGTGAGCCGTCGGGGCGCTGCCAGGTCCAGCCCGCGCGGCGCTGCCAGCCACTCACGTATTCAAAACCGCCACCTTCGCGCTCGGCACGGGTGGTGGTGCCGGTGGCTCGCGCGTAGCGCGCAAACTGGGCGATGGTGACTTCGGTTTTGTCGATGCGCAGGCCGCGCAGGTCGTCCAGCACTACGGGCGCTGGGGTCTGTGCAGATGCGGCCAGGGCCCAGAACGCCAGGGTGGCGATGGCTGCGTGGCGCGGTGTTGGCATGGTCCTGTGCTCCCCGCTTCACAGCCAGGCAGCCTATGCCGGGCCGGTGTGGCGCAGAGTATCTGCCGCTGCAAGAGCCTGTGGGTGGGGCTGGATTTTGAATGGCTGAAAGGCGCCGAGTGGCCCTGTGTTGCCGCCGGGTTGAGTGGTCGGCGCCGAGTCCGCCAAAGGGCTATGCGCCCTGTCTGGCGGGTAGCAAGCATAAAAAACCCCGCACTCCCAAGAAAAGAAGCGCGGGGTAATTGGCTGTGTGTCTGCCCTCCCACCAGTCAGGGCAGCAGCGTGTGGGGCGCCATCAGAAGTTGTGGCGCACGCCCACGGCGAAGGAGCTGAAGTCGTTACCCGGAGCCGACACGCCGTAGGTGGCTGCCTGGCTGTTGTTGATGCGGGTGTAGTACGTGTAGATCTTGGTGCGCTTGCTCAGGTTGTAGTTGTAGCCCAGCGTGTATTGGGTAGCGGCGCTATCAGCCACGTTGGAGTACTTGCCGGCACGGCCCACGTTCACGTGGAACTCGGACACGCCCATGATGTAAGCGGCCGACAGGCGCAGGTTGGTGCGGTTGCCGCCGTTGGCGATGAACACGTTCTTGTCGCGTTGCACGTAGGCGCCCATCACGAAGGGGCCGGTGGAGTAGGAAGCGCGCACTGCGAACTGGTTCTGGTCGCCCAGCTTGGAGTAACCAGCGCCCAGGCCCAGCTTGCCGATTTCGTAGTTGGCAGCCAGGTCCATGCTGTTCTTGCCGCCGGTGCCGCTGGGCTGCTCGTGCTGGGCCCAGCCGGCTTCGAACGTTGCGCCGCCCAGGCTGGGGGTGCGGTAAGCGATCTTGTTCACGTCGCGGGCGGGGTAGGCGTACAGAGCGTCAGCCGACGAGCCGGTGTCGTGGTTGTGGTTGCTGATGAAGTCGGCCGTTGCGTAGTACGACTCGGACGTGAAGTTGCCCAGACGCACCATGCCGAAGCCGCCGGACAGGTTCACTTCGCTTTGGCGGGCAAAAATGCCGCGCGAGTCGGAAGCGCCAGAGCTGGAGTCAAAGCCGCTTTCCAGCTGGAAACCCGCCATCAGGCCGCCGCCCAGGTCTTCCTGGCCCTTGAAGCCGAAGCGCGAGGAGTTGTTGAACAGGCCGGTCTTGGAGACATCGCCATCTTTTTGGTGTTCGAAGCTGGTGTTGACCCGGCCGTACAGGGTGACGCTGCTCTGTGCAAAGGCTGCAGACGTTCCCACCAGGGCCAGCGCGGCGAGGGCGCAGCGGTTCAATGTTTTCATTCGCGAGTTCCTTAAATCAAATTTTGTTTGATGACAAATAATCACCGGCCAAAAACGCACAGGGGTGATGCCTTTGGGCCGCCGCTACAAGCAAGTTTGATGCCTGTGGTGATGTGATCGTTGCACTTTGCAACGGAGGGGGATGCTACTGGCCGCCGTGATTGGCCGCCAGCGGGGTAAACACCTTTTTGTCATCCAAATGTCGTTGCGGCGCAACATGGTTCTGGTAAGGCACGCCAGAACCGACCGAGGGCGTAGCCCAGCGCCCCAGCCAAGGTCGCGAATGTGGTGCAAGCCCCCTGCGGGCTTCCATCGGCGTGCCGCAGCACCCAGGCTGCTGCCGGCGGGCAGGCGCTGCGAGGACTGCGAGCGCTGCAGGGCGGCTGGTTGGGTTTGTGGAGTGGGCGACGACCCCTTGAGGGATCGTCAACGGGCCCCTAGAACCGGTACGTCGAGGTCAGCGTGTAGGTGCGCGCCTGTCCGTAGAAGCAGTCCCCGCGTGCCAGGCACTGGGTGATGTGCACCTTGTCGGTCAGGTTCACCACGTTAAAGGCCACGCGCCAGTCGCCCGCGTCGTACGCCACCATGGCATCGGCCAGGGTGGCCGCCGGGGTGGTGATGGCGCTGGTGCCGCTCCACTGCGAGCCGGTGTAGCGCACGCCCGCGCCCACCACCCAGCCGCCACGGCCCTGGGCTGCAAAGCGGTGGCTCAGCCAGGCCGATGCGGTGTGCCGGGGCACGCTGGCCACGGGCTGGCCCTGGTCGCCTGCGTTGCTGCGGCTGATTTTTGCGTCGGTGAAGGCGTAGCCCACCGTAAAGTCCCACTGGCGCGCCAGGCTGGCCTGCACTTCGGCCTCGAAGCCGTTGACCTTTACCTCGCCGATCTGCAGGCTGTTGAGCGGGTTGCTGGGGTCGGTGGTCTTGCGGTTCTTCTCGCGCAGGGTGTACACGGCGGCAAATGCACTGATGCCCTGGCCCGGCGGCTGCCACTTCACACCCGCCTCCCATTGCTCGCCGCGCTGTGGTTTGTAGGCAGTGCCGTACGCATCGACCCCACCCAGGGGCTGGAAGGATTCGGAATAGCCCGCATACGGTGCCCAGCCGCCGTCCATCTGGTAGGTGACGCCCGCGCGTTTGGTCCAGGCCTTGTCGTCCACGGCAGCGGCGGGGCGGCCTTCGGTGTCGGTCTGGGCGCTGTCATGGCGCAGGCCCAGCGTGGCCGTCCAGCGGCCCCATTGGATCTGGTCTTGCGCGTAGAAACCCAGCTGCTTTTGCACCACGCTGGGCTGGCGCACCAGCTGTGCCGCCGTGGGCGGCGTGAAGTTGCCGTACACCGGGTTGTACACATCGATGGACGACGCCACCGCGCGCCAGGCCTGCTGGCCGGTGTGGTTGCGCTGCACGTCCAGGCCGGTCAGCAGCGTGTGCGCGGTGCTGCCCGCCTGCAGCTTGCCTTCGAGCTGTGTATCGACGAGCAGCATGCGGCCGGTGTTGAGGTTCCACACCGCGTCCCGCACCAGTGTGCGGTTGTCGCTGTTGAACACGGGGCGCGCAGGGCGGCCTGTGGCGGCGTTGGCCGTGAAGCTGGTGTAGATGGTGCGGTAGTCCACCTCGCTCACGGTGCGGCGCAGGTTCTGGCGCACCGTCCAGTCGCTGTTCAAACGGTGACTGAACAAATAGCCCCACGAGTTGTTGCTGGTGTCGTACGCATCCCAGCCCGGCTCGCTGATGAAGGTGTTGCGCGGAATCTGGCCGTACTGGCTGGGCAGCTGCGTGCCTTGCCACGGGAAGAAGCCGATGAGCGAGCCGCTTTGGTCCTTCTGGTGCAGGGCCTGCAGCGTGAGCGACGTGTCGGCATTGGGCTTCCAGGTGAGCGATGGGGCAAACACCACGCGGTTGTCGTCCACATGGTCCACCTGCGTACCGCTGTCGCGGCCCACGGCCACCAGGCGGTAGAGCCACTGGCCGTCCTGGTCGAGCGCGCCTGTCAGGTCGGCCGCAATTTGTTTGCGAGCGTTGTTCCCCAACTGCACCTGTACCTCGCGCAGGGTGTCGGCCTGCGGGCGCTTGCTGGTCAGGTTGAGCACGCCGCCCACGCTGCCCTGGCCGTACAGCACGGACGTGGGGCCGCGCAGAAACTCCACGCGCTCCAGCGTGTATGGGTCTGGCCGGCTGGTGTTGTAGGTACCGTAGGTGCGCAGCAGGCCGTCCTGGTATTGCGACACGGTGCCGCCGCGCGCGGCAAAGCTGTCCACGCGGCTGTCAAAGTAGTTGGACACCGCGCCCGCGGTGTACGCCGTCACCTGCCGCAGCGTTTGCACGCCCTGGGCGTCCATCTGGTCGCGCGTGATCACGCTGATGGCCTGGGGGGTTTCGATGAGCGGCGTGTCGGTCTTGGTGGCCGACAGTGCGCGTTGGGCCACGAAGCCGGTGACCGGGGCGGTCGGGTTTTCCTGCCCGCTGCCCCCGCTCACGGTGACCGGGGCGAGGGTCTTTTCTGCGGAAGGTGCAACGGCTGCGGTCGCCGCGGGGGCCGGGGTGCCTGCAGGCGCGGCCTGCTGCGCGTGAGCGCCGCCGCACAGGGCGAGCAAGGCCGCGTGGGCGATAGCGGTGCGGCAGGCAGTGATGCCAGGTGTCATGGTGCTGTTCTCCGATGGTTCAAGAAATGGGCAGGGCGAGGACGCCGGGCGCGGGGTGGTTCAGTGCCCGGGGCCCGGCCTGGTGGCGGATGGCGGGCGGCGGTCAGAACGTGTAGTCCAGCGATACCTGCACCGTGCGTGGCTGACCGGGCACCACCGCGCCGAAGCCGGCAGCGGTGGTGGTGGCGTCCAGGTAGTAGCGGCGGTTGCCGGCGTTCTTCAGGTTGGCCTGCAAGCGCATGCCGCCCGCGAACTGATAGCCCATGGCCAGGTCGACGACCGTGTAGCCCGGCAGGCGCCATTGGTTGTCGTTGGCGGTGAACTTGTCGCCCTGGTGCACCAGGCCGCCGCCGATCCACAGGCCGGGCAGCTGGGGCAGGCGGTACTGCGTCCACAGCGATGCGGTGCGGCGCGTGGCCAGCGCGACGCGGTTGCCCACGTTCGCGCCGGCGGCGGTGTCGGCGAGCACCTTGGGGTCGTGGAAGCTGGCCTGCGCCGTCACCGTCCAGCGGGGGGTGATACGGCCCTGCAGCTCCAGCTCCACGCCCTTGATGCGCTGGCGCGCGGTCAGCACCGAGTAGCCCGCGTGCTGCGGGTCGGTGGCGGGCGCGTTGGTCAGCTCCAGGTCGAAGGCGGACACAG
Organism: Acidovorax sp. Root70; assembly: GCF_001428225.1. NCBI lineage: Bacteria > Pseudomonadati > Pseudomonadota > Betaproteobacteria > Burkholderiales > Comamonadaceae > Acidovorax > Acidovorax sp. Root70. The sequence continues at coordinate 90,366 of NZ_LMHQ01000008.1, read as the reverse complement.
TGGTCATCAGGCGTTTGTCCAGCCATTCCTGCTTCCAGCCCACTTCAAACTGCTTGCCCTCGGACGGCGGCGCGGCGCGGTCGCCCCACAGCAGCGTGCCGGTGTTGGCCTGGAACGAGCGCGCGTGGCTGGCGTACAGCATGCTGCCGGGGCGCGGCTCCCAGCTGAGTGCGGCGCTGGGCTGGGTCTTGCTCAGGTCGGTGACGGGCGTGGTGTAGGCGTCCTTGAAGCGGTCATGCCGCAGGCCCAGCAACAGGCCGAAGTCGCCCAGCACCAGGCGGTCCTGCACGTACACACCCGTGTTGCGCGTGTCCGAGGACAGCCGGGCCACGCCGGTGGAGGCGGCGGGCGGCACCAGGCCGGTGACCGGGTTGTAGAGGTCGACCGCACCCAAGTTGCCGGTGGCGCGCGCACCGTAGACCCCTTGGATGGTGCGCCAGTCCAGGCCGGCCAGCAGGGTGTGCCGCACCGGGCCGGTCTGTACCTGCGCGCGCAGTTCGGCCAGCGCGGTGTCGGAGGTGTATTCCTGCCCGGGCGCGAGCCAGTAGCCGCGCGCCACGCGGCCGTTGGTGACGGGGCCGATGGGGGAGGGCAGGTTCACGTTGCGGTCGGTCTCGTTGCGCGACAGGTGCACGCGGCCCTGCAGCGCGTCGGTGAAGCGGTGCTGCAGCTCGGTGGAGTAAAAGCGCATGCGGCCGTCGGTGGTCAGCCATGGCTCACCGTAGAAGGTGCCCACGGGCAGCGCGTCGGCGCTGCGCGGGTTCTTGGGGTCGGGCACGGCCAGGCCCACGGTGGAGGTGCCTTCGATGCCCTGGTACTCGGCCTGCGCGCGCCAGAGGGTGTCGGGCGTGACCTGCCATTCCAGGCTGCCCGCGATGCCCTGCTTGCGCGGGGTGTTGCCGTCCACAAAGCTGCCGCCCCGGCTGGCACTGCCGTCGAGCCGGTAGCGCAGCGTGCCGTCGGCGTTGAGCGGGCCGGTCAGGTCGAACTCAGCATGGCGCCAACCGTCGCTGCCCGCGCCGACCTTCACGTTGCGCAGCGCCTCGGCCTGGGGCCGCTTGCTCACGTAGTTGACCAGGCCGCCCGGCGCCACCTGGCCGAACTCCAGCGCGGCAGGGCCCTTGATGACCTCGACACGTTCGATGTTGAACAGCGGTGGGTCCAGCAGGTGGACGAACTTGGCGCCGTCGCGCAGAAAGTTGAAGGTGTTGTTGGCCCACAGCCCGCGGATGGCGAACTGCGAGTACGAGCCGTAGTACTCGCTGCGCGACGAGACGCCGGAGGCGTTGCGCAGCACGTCGCGCTCGGTGGTCGCCATCTGCTGCTCCAGCAGCGCGCCGTCGATCACGCTCACGGCGCGGGGTGTCTCCAGCACCGACAGGCCCAGGCGCGAACTGCTCTGGGCGCGCCGCGCGGGGGTGGCCGCTGCGCCTGCGGTGGAGTCCACCACATCGACCTGGCGCAAGGAAGGTGCGGAGGGGGACGCGTCGGCGGCAACCGGCGCCTCACTGGTTTGTGCCAGGGCCGAGCCCCAGGCGGTGAACAGCACGGCCTGGGCCACGGCGGTGCGCAGGAAGTTGGGGTGGATCATGATGCTATGTATTTGGTAGCTATGGAGGTATATGAATCAGGCGCTAGAAGGCGATTTGCTTTGAAATCAAGCCGCGGGGGGCTGTTGCCTAGCGCCTTTGTGCTAGCGCTTGCGGGCTGGCGCTCGCACGGCATGCCCTGGTTTCGCTTCGACCCTTTGGCAGGGGGCCGCACGACTACACAGCGCCAGCGCGCCTTCGGTACGACCGAGCGGAACGGCCCTGCGTTCGCGCCACGCCACGCCAGCGTGGGCAACGCCCTGGGCAGGTGCTGTGCGCCGCGCCGGGGTGGGGCGAGGGTGGGCCTGGCCTCAATGGCCTTTGGGGGGCTCGGGCAGGGCGGGCGACGCCATGCCGTCGGCCTGCACAAACGTCAGCGTGGTCACGTAGCTGGCTTCGCCGTACTTCTCGCCTTGGGCCGTGGCGCCTTCGGTCTTGTCGCTGTGCTTCACTTCGGCCACGTACTGGCCCTTCCACGGGGTGACAAAGCGCACGGTGCCGTCTTCACCGGTCTCGGCCTCGCGCGTCCAGCCCGAGGGCGCCGCCAGTTGCACTTTGGCCTTGGGCAACGGTGCGCCCTTGTAGATCGCTTTCAGCTCGCCGGGCTTACCGGTGGGCACGAGGTCCAGCGGGGCAGTGGGCGCCACGGCGTGCGTCAGGCCGGCCACCCAGCGGGCCGAGGGCTGCCAGAACATCGCAGGCAGGCTGCGTTTGCTGCGGTCGATCAGCGGGTAGGCGGCCACTGCCAGCAAGGTGCCGGGGGCACCGGTGGTGGCGTACACAAAGGCGTCCTTGCCCAGTTGGCCCTCCACACGCTGGGCAGTGGCGCCCGGGCGTTGCTGTTCCAGTAGGGGCACGCCCTTGAACTGGTCGAGCCGACCGGGCGAGGTTTCGCGCAGGTTTTCGTTGAATTCGCCAAAGTGCAGGCGCGCCTGGCCCCCGGCGTTTTCAAGCCAGACCTGGTGGGCGTGGGCGCTGTTCGCCGCAGTGAGGGCGGCGCAGGCCAGCAGTGCGGCCAACAGCGGGGCCTGGCGCGTGGGTTGGGAGGACATGGACGATTTCCTTTCAGTGGTTAACAACATCAAAAAACAAGGGGTGCGCTGCGCCACGCCCCGTGCTGCGCAGGGGGCGGGTGCTCATTGATTGATAGCTGCCAACGCTGAATGGATCAGCGCCCGGTGGCTTTACGGCCTGTGCCGTGTTGCGCCAGGCGTGGGGTACGCGCTGGGACAGGCCGGATCAGGCCAGGGGCGGCGCGGTGGGCGCGGCCCGTGCGGTCATGCCGCGTCAGAGGGCCTTTGCACGATCGCCACGGCCGTGGCTGCGCTCGGGCCGCCATTGCAACCCATCGCTCGTGCAGCGCACACTTTCCGCTCGATTCGAGCGAAGGCGCTTCAGGCCTTAGAAATCCACGCTCACACTCAGCGACAAGGTGCGCGGTGCGCCCACCACCAGGTAGCCCTGGCCGGGGTAGCCGCCCACCGACGCCCAGTAGTTGCGGTTGGTCAGGTTGTCGATGCGCGCACGCAGCGTGACGAGTTTGCCTTGCACTTCGGTGAGGTAGCGGGCGCCCACGTCCAGGCGGTTCCAGCCGGGTACTTGCAGCGTGTTGGTGGCGTTGGCGTAGCTGGCGCCGGTGTGCACCCAGCGGCCGTCCACGGCCAAGCCGGGTGCACCGGGCACGTCCCATTCGGCACCCAGGTTGGCCTGCAGCTTGGGCACGCCGATGACGCGCTGGCCGTCGGTGGTGGCAGAGCCGGTGCTCAGCTGCTTGGCATCGAGCCAGGTCAGCCCGCCCAGCACGCGCAGGCCCTTGGTGGCCTCACCCTGCAGGGCCAGCTCCACGCCCTGGTGGCGGTCCTTGCCGCTGGTGCTGAAGAGGTTGGCGGCGTTCAAGAAAGCGCGCGGCTTGGTGGTGGAGAACAGCGCGATGCTGCCGCCCACACGGCCGGCGTCAAACTTCACGCCCACTTCCTTTTGCTTGGAGACATAAGGCGCGAGCATCTCGCCCCGGTTGGTCGCCGTGCTAGGCGCGGTCTGGCCCTGGCTCAGGCCCTCCACGTAGTTGGCGTACACCGACAAGCCTTGGTCCACCTTGTAAACGGCGGCCAGCAGCGGGCTGGTGCGGCTCTGGTCGTAGCGGTCTGTCTGCACGGCCGTGCCGTAGGCGTAGTTGGCGATCTCCAAGGTCTGGTGGCGCAGGCCTGCGGTGAGCAGCAGGCGCTTGTCCAGCAAGGCCAGGGTGTCGCCCAGCGCAAAGCTGGTCAGGCGCGTGCTGCCGGTGCGGCGCGGGTCGGCCAGGTCGCCCCCCCGGAAGGCCCCTGCGCTCAGGGCCGGCAAGGCCGTGTCCACGGGGTGGTAGAGGTTGGTGGCCTGCGTGTTGGCGAAGTCCATCGCATACGCGTTCTTCTTGTCAGAACTGAAGTGCGAAGCCACCGCCACCCATTCGTGGCCAACACCGCCGGCCTGCAGCTTGCCGCGCAGGCCCAGCTCGCCGGTGTTCACGCTGTCCTTGCGGGTGTTGTCGAAGCGGTAGGTGGTGCCCGCACCGGTGACGCCGTCGGTCAACGTGAGGTTGGCCAGCGAATTGGCTTCCGAGCTGCGGCGCGCGCCAGCGGCGGCCCAGCCTGTGATGTCGGGCGTGATGTCCCACTCGCCGCGCAGCGTGCCAAAGGTGTCGCGCTCGTTCGAGTAGCTCCAGGGCTGGGCGAAGTTGGTCTGGTTGTCAGGGGCGCTGGGCACGGCGGTCACCGCACCGCCCAGGGTCACGTTGGTGCGCGTGTTCTTGAGCTTGTGCTCTTGCCAGCCGATGTCGCCCGACAGGCGCACGTCGCGGCTGCGCCAGTCCAGTCCCACTGCCACCAGGCCCAGCCGCACGTCTTCATCGTCCACCGCCGTGCCGCCGTTGTGCGAGGCCGCATTCACGCGGATGCCGGTATTGCCATCGGGCCCGAAGCGGCGCGCGATGTCGGCCGAGACCTGCGTCTGTCCGCCACTGGCCACGCCAAAGCCCACGCGGTTCAGGGGCTCGTTGGGTGCGCGTTTGGGCAGCAGGTTGATGCTGCCGCCGATGCCGCCGCCGCTCGGGCTCGCGCCGTTCAAAAAGGCCGAGGCGCCACGCAGCACCTCCACGCGTTCGAACAGTTCGGTGGCGATGTACTGGCGGGGCAGCAGGCTGTACAGGCCGTTGTAGGCGGTGTCGTCCGAATCCAGGATGAAGCCCCGGATGAAATAAGCCTCCTGAAAGTTGCCAAAGCCCCGGGCGACACGCACGGTGGGGTCGTTCTGCAGCACGTCACCCACGCTGCGGGCGTGGCGGTCCTGAATCAGTTCATTGGTGTAGCTGGTGGCGGAAAACGGCGTGTCCATCGCGTCCTTGGTGCCCAGCAGGCCCGCACGGGCGCCGCGTGCCACCTGGCCGCCGGCATAGGCGGGCGACAGGCCCTGGGCCGAGGCGTCGGCGCTGGCGTTGACCGTGACGGTGGACAGCGTCTGGCCTTCTGCCACCGGGCCGGTGGTGGTGGCCTGCGCCCAGGCAGGCACTGCGAGGCTGAACAGCACGGCGGCCGCGAGGGCGGCAGGGGTGTGGGCAAAGCGGGGGAACGTGGTGCAGGAAGGAGCGTGACGCATGGTGTGAAAGGAGGGTGTGTTGGGTTCTCAGCGTGGCGTGGAGCGCGCTGGGGCGCCCTGGCCGCCGTCGTGGGAGGTGCCAGAAGTGGGGGTCGGCGTGCCGACCTGGGTGTGCGGGGCAGGGGCTGCAGAGGCTGTGCGTGGCCAGGCAAACCAGCCCATCACCGCGACCGGAACACCCAGGCCTACCCACGACCACCAGTCGCCCCAGGTGTCGGACACGAGGGCGGTGGCCAGGCCGGTGGTGGTGAGCACGGCCATCACGAGGGGCCATCCCCACAGCGACCAAAACGGGCTCGGCTTCATGCGCGGCCCTCCGTGCGGCGCAGCGGGCTGCTGGCGCGTGCAGCGGCGTTTGCGGGCCGACCGGCGGGGCCTGGCAACGGTGGGGCCGAGACGGTGCCGGGGTTGTTGTTGGTGCCGCTGCCCGCCTGCACGCCCTTGCGCAGCCACAGGTACAGCCCGCTGCCCAGCACCACGATGGTGGCCAGGTCGAGCAGCGCCCAGAGGAGCTTCATCGGCATGCCGCCGTAGTCGCCAAAGTGCAGCGGCTGCGACACCAGCAAGGCCGTCAGGTACCACGGCAGCCGGGGCGAGGCGGTGACCTCGGCCGTGCGCGCATCCACCAGCACGGGCTTGAGCAGCTTGGATGTGAGCGGCTCGTTGCCGCGCATGAAGAACGTGTTGTGGTGCGGGCTGGAGAACGCCGTGCCCGGAAACGCAATGAACGACAGCTTGGTGCCCGGCGCCTGGGCCTGCGCCGCCTCCAGCGCCTGCTGCAGCGGGCCGCGCTCGGCTGCGGGCACGATGGGCTGTCCTGCATAGGGCTTGAGCAGCACGGACAGCTGGTCGTACTGCCAGTATTTGATGAGCAGGTCCGCCCACGTGTTGATCATGCCTGTGCCGCCGACCACCAGCGCCCACACCAGCGTGACGATGCCCAGCAGGTTGTGCAGATCGAGCCATTTCACGCGCCTGGAGCGGTCGCGCCGCACCTCGCCAAACGCCAGCTTGCGCATGAACGGCGCATACAGCACCACGCCGGTGACGATGGCCACCAGCAGCAGCAGGCCCATGAACCCCAGAAACAGCTTGCCCGGCAACCCGGCGAACAGGTCCACGTGCAGCTTGAACATCACATACATGAAGCCCTCGTCAAAGCGCGGCTGCGCCAGCACCTTGGCGGTGCGTGCATCCACGGCCACCGACTTGAAATCGTCCGTGGGTGCCGGGGTGGGCGTGAGCGTGACGAACCAGACGTTGTCATCGTCCTCGGCGTGTGACGCGAACTGCACCACGCGCTCGGGGTGCAGTGCCTTTGCCGTGGCCAGCACCTGGTCCAGGCTCGCGCGGGGCGTGCTGGCGGGCATGGCGGGTGCCTCCACCTCGGTGCCCAGCAGGTGGCCAATTTCGTGGTGAAAGATCAGCGGCAGGCCGGTAAGGCACAGCAGCAGCATGAAGACGGTGCACACCAAGCTGGACCACTTGTGGGTCCAGCTCCAGCGGCGCAGGGCGGCGGGGCTCAGCATGGCGTGGAGGGACTGTCGGAGGAGTCCCGCTGGCGTGCGGCGTTGGCGTTGCGGTGTGCCCCGGCTGCCGCAAGCACGCGGGGCCGCCACGGCTTGGAAGCGGTTTTACGGACAGGGGAAAAAGAATGGTTCAAGCCAGGCAACCCGAAAACATCTGAGGACGGTGGGTGCTGGCTGCTGCCGAAGAAGAGGCAGTGGCTCGCGGAAACCTAATTTTACATCGCAAATGAGAATGATTTAGTTTTGCATTGTTTTGTGTTGTAGGGAATGCACAACGGCATCTTTCGCTGTATTTGTAAATGATGAAAATGAATTTGACAAAAATGATAAATTCGTAAAAAATTTGATTTTCAGCAAAACTTCGATGTGATTCCATGACCCGCCAACGCATGACTGTCCGTACCAAACTGAGCCTGGCCTTTGGGCTCATGGTTGTCTTGATCCTGCTGGTGGCGGGGACCTCCATCCATGACATGACGCAGGAGAAAGAGCAGTTTCACGACTTCGTCACCGGCATCAATGCCCGGGCCCACATGGCGCAGGAGGTCCAGGCGTCGGTCAACCGCAGGGCAGTTGCCGCCAGAAATCTCGTGCTGGCCACCAACGACGCCGATCGCGCCACCGAGAAACTGGCGGTGGCCGGTGCCCATGCCGATGTGCAGGAACGATTGGCGCGGCTCAAGGACATGGTGGCTGCTGGCCACGTGCCTGCCAACATCAAGGCGCTGGTGGACGACATCGATCGAATCGAGCAGTCCTACGGCCCGGTGGCATTGCAGATCGTGGAGCTGGCGCTGAAGGGGCAGCGTGATGAGGCGATTGCGAGGATCAACGGCGAATGCCGTCCGCTGCTGGCTGCCCTGATCGCCAAGACCCGTGAGTACCAGCTCGTCACGGACGCCCGGGCCCAGGACCTGGTCAAAGAATCCGAGGCTGAAATGGTGGCCCAGCGGACCCGTCTGGTGGTGCTTGCGTTGCTTGCGACCGTGGTGGCACTGCTCTCTGGTTTCTTCATCACACGCAGCGTGGCACGGGCACTGGGGGCCGAGCCTGGTGCGCTGAGCGAAGCCGCGCAGCGTGTGGCCAATGGCGATCTGTCATCGGTTCCGGGTGCAGACCGTGCGGCCCAGGGGAGTGTCCTGGCCTCGCTGAGCGTGATGCAACAGAATCTCGCCGACATCGTTGCGAAGGTGCGTGGTGCATCGGATTCCATTGCCATCGGCACCTCGGAGATTGCACGCGGCAATGTGGATCTGAGCCAGCGCACCGAAGAGCAGGCCAGCGCCCTGCAGCAGACCGCCGCCACCATGGAGCAGTTCAGCACCACGGTTCGCAACAACGCAGAAAGCGCCAAGGTGGCGGACCGGCTGGCCATCAGCGCGTCCACGGTGGCCACCCAGGGGGGCGATGCAGTCTCTCGCGTGGTCGACACCATGAAGGGTATCAACGACAGTTCGCGCAAGATCTCCGACATCATCGGTGTGATTGACGGCATTGCCTTCCAGACCAACATCCTGGCCTTGAATGCCGCGGTCGAGGCGGCCCGCGCTGGCGAGCAGGGACGTGGGTTTGCCGTGGTCGCTACCGAGGTGCGCAACCTTGCTGAGCGCAGTGCGTCTGCCGCCAAGGAGATCAAGGCGCTGATCAGCGACAGCGTGGAGAAAGTGACCGTGGGCTCCCAGCTTGTGGATCAGGCGGGCCAGACCATGGAAGAGGTGGTGGGGGCCATCAAGCGCGTGACCGAAATCGTGGGAGAGATCAGCTCTGCCAGTGCAGAGCAAAGCTCTGGCGTGGCGCAGATCGGTCAGGCGGTGAACCAGATGGACCAGGTCACGCAGCAGAACGCCGCGCTGGTCGAAGAGAGTGCAGCCGCAGCCCAGAGCTTGGACATGCAGGCCAGGCAACTGAGCCAGGCGGTGCAGATCTTCAAGCTGGATGGCCTCGCGGGCGCGGGCGCTGCGCTCGGAGCCGTCCCTCAGCGGCTCCAGCTGGGCTACGCAGCGTGATCGGTGTCGCGTGTCCTGGCAGTACATGCGCTGATATGGCAATCCGCCGTGGTGCAGACCAGACGCATACCGGACTCCTGGGGAGTGGGCGATGACCGAAGAGTCCACAAAGCTCATCCAACAACTGATGGCGCGGCGGTTCGATGACTTGCCCGCAGTTCAAAGCCCTGAGCAGCGCAAGGGTGCGCTGGGCATCGTGAACCTGTTTGCATTGGCATCCCACATGCTGACAGCCATGTCCGGCGCCCTGGTCATCGTTTCGGTCGAAAGGGACGTCGCAGGGGATTGGCATGCCGCCGGTGCCTGCGACGAGGTTCACAGACTGGTGGATCTGGCCGTGCAGACCTCGGCGTCGTTGACGCGACTGCTCGGGATGGCGATGGTGGCGCTGCACAGCGAGCAGATCACCACCCGAAGCGCGACCGAGCGCCACAGCATTCAGCAGCTCGTGGCCACGGGATACCTCTACGTGGAGTCTTTGAATGCAGTGTCGCTGGAGGCCACCAACATGGCCCGCTGGCGCGGTTTGTGGGGTCGTGGTGGCTACGCCCACTGCCCCTTGGTGCCTTCGCAACAGTTTGACCCCGAACGCGACCGGGCCAGAGAATCGGTGCGTACCTTGATAGCGCAGATCATTGAGCTCGGGCTGAGGGCGGAGCTTTTCGACGGCACCTGGGCCATGGAATGAAAGGTATTGGACGGAAGCAGGACCGCGCACAGCCGCCGTCGCTGGCACGGACCCGATACCTTGTCCCGCTGATGCATTCATCGGCTCCGTCAATACTTGGTTTTGCTATGAATTAAATAGCTGCTGGTGCATGAATTACGAGCACCAGCGCCAAGTTGAATGCATCTTTTGTGCTCCGTGGGTCTCAGGAGTTCGCGGAGGCCCAGGTGGTCATCGCATGGGTCAGAAGCGCGTGCGCAGCGTCACCTGCAGCGCACGCGGCGAGCCGGGCAGGATCAGGTTGTCGTTGCTGCCGTGGGCCGACACGTAATACTTGCGGTTGGCCAGGTTCTTGATGTTCACGTCCACATCCCACTGGCCCAGCGTGTACTGCAGCGCTGCGTCGAGCGTGGTGTAGCCGGGCAGGGTCACCAGGTTGGTGAGCGAGGTGAAGCGAGCACCGACATAGTTCACGCCGCCGCCCACGCGCAGGCCGTGGCCCAGGTCTTTCATGGCCCACAGGAAGGCGGAGTTGCGCGGTGTGAGCGCGGCGACCTTGCCCTGCGCGGGGACGGCGGCCGTGGGCATCTGCAGCGAGCCCGTGGTGGCCAGCGACTTCGTCATGCGTCCGTCCAGCCAGGCATAGCCCGCGCTCACGTCCCAGCGGCCAGGCAGGCGGCCATTCGCGGCCAGCTCGAACCCGTTGGTGCGCTGCGTGCCCACGTTGATCTGGCGCGACGGGTTGCTGGGGTCGGTGTTCTTGATGTTGGTGCGCTCCAGGTTGAACAGCGCGCCGGTCACATTCAGGCGGCCGTCCAGCAGGTCGAGCTTCACGCCGATTTCCTTGTTCTGCGTGATCTCGGGCTCGTTGGCGGTGTTGTTGGCGGCCAGCGCAAAGGTCTCTGCCGAGGGCTGGAACGACTTGCTGTACGACACGTAGTACGACACGGTATCGCTGGGCTGCCACACCAGGCCTGCGCGGGGGCTGAACTTCTTGTCGGTGCGCGACAACGCGGAGAGCTTGCGGTCAAACTCGGTCTGCTGCTTGAACACGTCATAGCGCGCACCCACCAGCGCCTTCCACTGGGGCGCCAGCGTGATCTGGTCCTGCCAGTACAGCGCGGCGGTGTCCTGCGTGGTGTGGCTGGGGATGGCGCTGTCGGCGGTGTAGCTGGCGGCCGGAATCACTGGCGCGGCCACGCCAGCGGGGTTGAAGATGGAGACGCGGTCTGCACCGCCCGAGACGGATTCCGCGCGCTTCTTCTGCTGGCCCAGTTCCATGCCCATGAGCCATTCCTGCTTCAGGCCGCCCAGCTGGTTGCGCCAGGTCACGTCGGTCTGGTTGAAGATGCCGCTCTCGTCGCGCAGGATGAACGAGCGCGTGCGGCCCACGGTCAGGTTCACCGGGTTGGTGGTGCCGCCGGGCAGGGTGTTGTAGCGGTCCAGGGCGTAGTCATAGGCGCGCGTCACATTGCGCACCGACCAGTCGTCGTTGAAGCGATGGTTGAGCGTGGCCGCCAGCGATTGCATGGTGCTGGTGGTGGTGTCGTCCTGCGCGGCGTTGCTGGAGCCGTAGTAGGTGCTAGCGGGCACGTTCACCGGGCGGCCGTTCAGGGCCGGGATACCGAAGTCTGTCAGGCGCTTGTCGCGTGCGTTGGTGTACTGCAGCAACAGGTCGGTCTGCGCGGCGAGCTTGAGGGCCAGCGAGGGCGCGAAGTTGTGGCGCTTGACGAACTGCTGGTCGCGGTAGCTGCCCGAGTCTTCCACGGCGGCATTGATGCGGAGGGCCGCGGTCTCGCTGATGCCCACATTCACGTCGGCCGTGGCGCGGCGGTAGTCAAAGCTGCCCAGGCCCAGGCTGGCCTCGCCCGACGTCTCGCCGAACTTTGGTTTCTTGGTCACGCGGTTGATGAGCCCGCCCGAGGAGCCGCGCCCGTACAGCACGGCGGCCGGGCCCTTGAGCACTTCCACGCGCTCGATGTCGGCCAGGTCGCGGAAATACAGCGCATCGTCGCGCACGCCGTCCACAAACTGGTCGGCGATGGCGGTAAAGCCGCGGATCACCACTTGGTCGCGCTGGCCGTCGCCGTGGCTCATGGCCACGCCGGGCACGTTGCGCAGCACGTCCTCCATCGAGCGCGCGCCCTGGTCGCGCATGAGCTGCTCGGGCACCACGTTCACAGCCTGGGGCACGTCGCGCAGCGGGGCGCTGCCCTTGGTGGCGGAGGTGCTGGCGGCGGGTGAGTAGCCGTCGTCGCCGGTGGTGGATTGCACTGTGACCTCGCTCAGCGTCTGAGGGGGCTTGGCGGGCGGGGCGTTTTGCGCCAGGGCCGTGCCGCAGAAAGCGGCCAAGACGGCGGCGGCCAGCGGGTGCAGGGTCTGGGGGTGGCGAAGGCGGAGGGGTGCGTGCATGATTTTTCCTAGGTGTGTGCGCAACGCGGTTGACATTGGCTCCGACGGCACCGGGCCTGGCGGGGCCCGTGCGGGCCACTGGCTTGGGGGGCGCAGAGCGAGGGGAGAGAAAACGAAGAAGAGTGAACAGGGCGCAGCAAGAGCGGGGCTTTAACGCCCGCACCTGCAGGGGATGAGGCAGGGCCTCATCCGCTCACCAGCCCCCGGCCCTGGCCGCGAGGCCTGCCACCAGGGCCACCCCTGCCAGCAGTGGGGTGCGTCGGGGCTGCCAGGTCATGGCGGCGGTCACGGCCACGGCGGCCATCGACAGGGCCACCGTCCACGCCGTCACTGCCAGCGAAGCCAGTGCGTCACCCGTGGGGCGGGCAGCGAGCCAGAGCGAGAACAGCAGCAGCAGCCATCCGGCGCAGCGCAGCTGTTGCAGGCGGTGGGCCGTGCCCTCGTGGCCCGTGGCGTCTTCATGGTGCCGGTCCATGCCAAGCGCGATGGCCGACCAGGCTGCAAAACACAGCAAAAAAGCGGACATGGTGTTCAGGTCCCCGAGGTAGAGACCGAAACATCGGGAGCAGCGGGCAATGCTGCCGCAGGCGCGGTACGTGCCACCTTGGCGGCAGCGGCACGGCCCCGGGGAGCACGGCCCGGAAGCAGCCGCCATGACACCCAGCCCAGCAGCACGCCGGTGGCCAGGAAGGCCAGGTCCATGCTGGCCCATACCCATTCACCCGCAGGCAGCGTGATGCCCAGGTGGGTGTGGGTGGTCAGGGCGTTGATCGCCGGGAGCAGGGCCCACACCAGGCCCGCTGCGCCCAGCGGCACCGACCAGCCCATGCGGCTGGGCCGGACCACGGCACTGGCCAGCGCCCACAGCAGGGCAAAACCCCAGGCGCTGAAGAACCAGGCCAGTTCCACATCTGCCCGGCCTTCGATGCCGAGGGGGATCAGGCGGTTGGAGGCGATGTACACGCCGCACGCCAGCGGCAGTCCCGCCAGCGTGGCGATGTTGATGGCGGCCACCAGGCGTTCGCCAAACGGCGCCTTGCCGGTGTTGCTGGCCACAATCCCTTTGCGGCTGGCCTGCAGGTGTGACTTGGCGCTGCGCTTGACCGACCACAGCACCAGGCCGGTGGCGATCATCAGACTGCCCAGCAGGCCAAAGGCGAACAGCGCCCAGCGCAGGCCGATGTCGGCAAACCGCGCCATGTGCAAGCCGTACAGCACGCCATAGGTGGTGACGGCGGGGCTGGCCGGGTCGGCCTGCTCCAGCCACTGGCCGGTGGTGCCATCAAACAGCAACCGGGGCGGTCGGTACTGAAGACGGTCGCCGGCATGCCGTGACACTTCGACCACCACCCGACCCTGGGCATCGCGCCGCGCCTGCACGCCGCCAATGCGGCCGCCTTCCCATCGGGTGGTGGCGGCTTGCAGAATGGGCTGGAGCGCGATGGGTGGAAGCGGGTCTATCTGCTCGCTGGGTCCGCGCCGCACGCGGCGTTCGGGTTTTTCGCCCTGCAAGTCGGCAAAGTAGGCGTTGGCATCCACACCCTTGTCGCCCCGGTAAGCGGTGGCGATGCCCGAGGGCAGGTACAGCGTGTGAAAGATCATCAGCCCGCTGAAGGTGATCATCAAATAGAACGGCAACACCAGCACGCCACTGACGTTGTGCGCATCCAGCCAGGCGCGCTGCCCGCCCTTGCCGGGGCGGAAGGTGAAGAAGTCCTTGAAGAAGCGCCGGTGCGTGACGATGCCACTGAGCAGCGCCACCAACATCATGAACGTGGCGGCGCCCACCACCCAGCGGCCCTCCAGCGCCCAGCGGCCTTTGGCGGCGGTGCGCAGTTCAAAGTGAAAGCGGTAGAAGAAGTCGCCACCCATGGTCTCCCGAGCGGGGATGGCCTCGCCCGTCTGCGGGTTCATGTGCAAGGTCTCAAAGCGGCCGTTGGCTTTGTCGCGCCAGAGTACGGTGACGGTGGGGTCGCGTGCATCGGGCAGGCGCAGGATCCATTGCGTCACGCTCGGGGCCTGGCGTTGCAAGGCGGCCAGCGCCTTGTCGGCCGCCTGGTGGTCGGTCGCCAACGGGTCGGCGCTCTGCAGGCCATGCCACTCGGGGTGCATCCAGCGCGTGAACTCGCTTTTGAAGAACGACAGCGTGCCGGTGAGGAAGATGGCAAACAGCAGCCAGCCCAGCACCAGACCGGCCCAGGTGTGCACCCAGGCCATCGCCTGGCGAAAGCCTTCGCGGTCCTTGGAAGCGGCGCAGGCCTGGGGGGATGCCGCGCTTTCAACGCTGTGCGAGGTGCGGGGGGCGCGCGTCGTCATGCTGCGCTCCCCATCGATGCCAGCCACTGTGGCGCAGTCGCATAAGCGCCCAGTGCCAGCGCGGGCAATACGGTGCCGCCCCAGGCCCCCCAGGCGGTGCGCGCATAAAACGCCCAGGCCACGGCCCCTGCATAGGCCAGCCATGCGAGCATGGTGGCAGTGAGCACCGCCTCCACCCGTGGCAGGCCGGGCACCAGTGCGAGGCTCAGTGCCCCAGCCAGGCTGGCTGCCAGCGCGTAGCCACCTGCCGCCGCCGCAACGGCGCGCGACGCAATGGCCAGGCGGTAGCGCACATCTACGCGTGCCGTTTTCATGGCCGCAGCGCCGTCGGTGCAGCGCGTTGGCAATCAGGGTGTGGCAGCACTCCCAAAGGGCGGGGGCAGGCAGGGCGGCGCAGCATGGACAGGGCTCCAGTCGTTGGATGGGTAAACAAACCAAACGCTGGCTGTTGCAGGTGACATGGGTCACCGGCTGGCTGGCTTCCAGGTGAAGTCATCCCCCTGTGGGGGTGGGCTGAGCGCCTGCCCTTGTTGCGTGCACAGACAAATGTCAGTGCGCGCGAGGCGGCGGGAGATGATGGGTCGGTATTTTAATGTGGTTGCAAATCATTCGCATTAAAGAATGAAAAAATTGCGAAGGTTGATGTGCAGTTGCAACAGAGTGTGATCGGGCCTGCCGATGCGGGGCGAAAAAAAAACGGGCCGAAGCCCGTTGGGAGGTCCGCAGCCGTTTATTCGATGTCGCCCATCTGGGACTGCAGGTAGTTGGGCAGGCCCACCTTGCCGATCAGGTCGATCTGGGTTTCGAGGAAGTCGATGTGCTCCTCGGTGTCGTCCAGGATCTTTTGCAGCAGGTCACGCGACACATAGTCCCGCACGCTTTCGCAGTGGGCAATGCCGTCCTTGATGGTGGCCTGGGCGCCTTGTTCGGCGCGCAGGTCGCAGGCCAGGATCTCCGGCACGTCTTCGCCCACCTGGATCTTGGCCAGGTCCTGCAGGTTGGGCAGGCCGTCGAGCGTGAAGATGCGGTCCATGAGCCAGTCGGCATGCTTCATCTCGCCGATGGACTCCGAATATTCCTTCTTGGCCAGCTTGTCGAAGCCCCAGTGCTTGAGCATGCGGTAGTGCAGAAAGTACTGGTTGATGGCCGTGAGTTCGTTCTTGAGCTGGGCCTGCAGATGGCCAATGACCTGTGCGTCACCTTTCATGGGGACTCCTTGTAGTGTGTGGATTCGGCGTTGATTGTCGTGAGCCACATCAAGCCGCGCAAGGCAAGCCCCTGTCACCGCGTGCGGGGTGCGTGTGATGCTGAGAGGCATTCGTGTTCACGCGCATGGGTTCCCTCTTCTGCATGGGGCGGCTGGACGTGGCCGTGGATATTGTCGTTGTATAGTAATAAACAATTGATTAAATTCAATCAATTAATTGGATTGATGGGTGAGAAATGCCTAAACTTCAGTCCTGTTCAGTTAACCAACCACCAAGGAAACAGCAATGTCCCTGATCAATACGCAAGTTCAGCCCTTCAAGACCACCGCTTTCGTCAATCGTGACGGCAAGGGTGAATTCATCGAAGTGACCGAGCAGTCCCTCAAGGGCAAGTGGTCCGTGCTGATCTTCATGCCTGCAGCCTTCACCTTCAACTGCCCCACCGAAATCGAAGACGCTGCCGACAACTACGCTGAATTCCAGAAGGCCGGTGCCGAGGTCTACATCGTGACGACCGACACCCACTTCTCGCACAAGGTGTGGCACGAAACCTCCGACGCCGTCGGCAAGGCCAAATTCCCTCTGGTGGGCGACCCAACGCACCAGTTGACGAACGCTTTTGGCGTGCACATCCCTGAAGAAGGCCTGGCACTGCGCGGCACGTTCGTGATCAACCCCGATGGCGTGATCAAGACGATGGAAATCCACTCCAACGAAATCGCCCGTGACGTGTCGGAAACCCTGCGCAAGCTCAAGGCTGCCCAGTTCACCGCCGCCAACCCTGGCCAGGTCTGCCCCGCCAAGTGGAAGGAAGGCGCCAAGACCCTGACGCCTTCGCTGGACCTGGTCGGCAAGATCTAAGCCTCCGTATTCGGCCCTCCCAAGCCGGACAGCGTCGTGGCGCCTGTGCGCCATGCCGTCCGGCTTTTTTACGCCCGGAAGTTGACTTGCAGGCTGGACCTACCAGCTGCTTGCCGTCACCCTTCCCGCTACACCACTCAAAATTCAAAGGACACCGCCATGCTCGACGAACAACTCAAAACCCAGCTTTCCGCTTACCTCGAGCGCGTACAGCAGCCGTTTGAGCTGGTGGCCTCCCTGGACGACAGCGAGACGGCACGCGACATGCGCGAACTGCTGACAACCATCCAGGCGCTGCGCAGCGACAAGATCACCCTGCGCACCGATGGCAACGATGCGCGCAAGCCGTCCTTCAGCCTGCAGCGCGTAGGCGCCACCAACAGCCTGCGCTTTGCCGGCCTGCCCCTGGGCCACGAGTTCACGTCGCTGGTGCTGGCCCTGCTGTGGACGGGCGGCCACCCACCCAAGGTGGAGCAGGACGTGATCGACTCGATCAAGGCGCTGGAAGGTGACTTCAACTTCGAGGTCTACATGAGCCTGACCTGCCACAACTGCCCCGACGTAGTGCAGGCGCTGTCGCTCATGGCCATCGTCAACCCCCAGATCAAGACCACCGTGATCGAGGGCGGCGCCTTCCAGCAGGAAGTGACCGACCGTGAAATCATGGCCGTACCCATGGTGTTCCTGAACGGGCAGGTGTTTGGCTCGGGCCGCATGACGATTGAAGAGATCGTGGCCAAGCTCGACACCGGCTCCGCCGCCCGTGAAGCTGCCAAGCTCAGTGCCAAGGCACCGTACGACGTGCTCATCGTCGGTGGCGGCCCTGCAGGCGCCGCCGCCGCCGTGTATGCGGCCCGCAAGGGCATCCGCACCGGCGTGGCCGCCGAGCGCTTTGGCGGCCAGGTCAATGACACGCTGGGCATCGAGAACTACATCTCGGTGATCGAGACCGACGGCCCCAAGTTTGCCGCCGCGCTGGAGGCCCACACACGTGCCTACGACGTGGACATCATGAACCTGCAGCGCGCCGACAAGCTGATTCCGGCCGCACAGCCGGGCGGGCTGATCGAGGTGCAGCTGGCCAATGGCGGTACGCTCAAGGCCAAGACGGTGATCCTTTCTACCGGCGCGCGCTGGCGCAACGTCAACGTGCCCGGCGAAGCCGAGTACAAGAACAAGGGCGTGGCCTACTGCCCGCACTGTGACGGCCCGCTGTTCAAGGGCAAGCGCACGGCGGTGATTGGCGGCGGCAACTCGGGTGTCGAGGCCGCCATCGACCTGGCAGGTATCGTGGCGCACGTCACGTTGGTGGAATTTGCCGACCAGCTCAAGGCTGACGCCGTGCTGGTCAGAAAGCTCCAAAGCCTGCCCAACGTGACCATCCACACCAACGCGCAGACCACCGAGATCACGGGCGCCGATGGCAAGGTCAATGGCCTCAAATTCAAGGACCGCGCGACCGGCGAAGAGCAGCTGGTGCCGCTGGAAGGTGTGTTTGTGCAGATCGGCCTGGTGCCCAACACCGACTGGCTCAAGGGCACGGTGGCCTTGAGCAAGTTTGGCGAGATCGAGATCGATGCCAAGGGGCACACCAACGTACCCGGTGTGTTTGCCGCGGGCGACTGCACCACGGTGCCCTACAAGCAGATCGTGATTGCTGCAGGCGCGGGCTCCACGGCCGCGCTGAGCGCGTTCGATCACCTGATACGCACCAGTGTGCCAGCGTGATTTTTAGAGAAAATGGGCTGGTAGTGCTTATCCAATAAGCCTATCAAGCTATCAAATTAGAAGCGGCGGAGCTGTGAAGAGCAGCCCTGCCGTTTTTCCTTTTTTTGCTCTGAATGCCCGGGTCTGGAGCCCGGTCAGAAGGTGTGCAGCACGCCGGTGGTGATACCGGTGGCGCGGTCCTTGTTGGCGGTGCCCTGGAAGCCGTCGCGCCACTGGGTGCGGTCCAGCTCTGCATACAGTTTGGTGCGGCGTGAAAGCTTGTACTCGGCAAACAGAAGGGCCCGGGTGTAGCCGTCTTCCTGCTTGCCAGTTCGCCGGCGGTCCAGGCGGTACACGGCGACGGTGATGTCCAGCAGGCCCGTGGCAGACCACGTCACACCCCCTGACTGCACCCGCTGCTCCGTGCGCGCCGTGGTGGATGTGTCGGCTTCGCTGCGCGCGGTGTTGGCGGCCAGGCGCACGCTGCCCAGCTGGTAGGCGGCGCCCAGTGTGAAGGCCTGCAGTGACAGGTTGTCTGCCGTTTTGAAACGCTGGACGGCGCCCGAAGCGGCCCAGGCCCCTGTGGCATAGGCCAAGCCCGCACCTGCCGAGGACTGGGCCGAGGTGCTCCCGGCGTTTTCTCCGAAGCTGTACATGGCGCGCGCGGTGACCGGACCGAACCGGCCCGTGTATTTGAGGGCGTTGTCCAGCCGGTAAGAGCCGCTGGACGAGCCTGCCGTGCCATATTCAATGCCCAGGCCATGGCTGCTCAAGGCCGCCGTGGCGATGTTGGGGTTGAACGACGCGAAGCGCATGCCCGCTGCGTCAACGGGGCTCACGGCGTCGGCCAGCAAATTGGTCTGCCGGCCCGCCGTCACCTGGCCCCAGGCGCTGCCCAGGCCGACGATGGCGGCGCGGTCAAAAAACTTGGTGTTGGCGGTACTGCCGCTGTCGATGTTCAGGCCGGTTTCGAAGTTGAAGAGCGCGTAGAGGCCGTCCCCCAGTTCCTCCCGGCCCCGCAAGCCGAAGCGGCTGGTGCTGTTGACGCCGCTGGCCAGGCTGGTCGCAGAGGCGGCGCTGGGCGCGTTGGCGGCGGTCATGCCGGCGGTGTGGCGCACGCCGGCATCGGCGATGCCATACAGGGTGGTGCTGCCCTGCGCCAGGGTCAGTGCGGGCGTGGCCAGTGCGGCCAGCCATGCCAGATGTTGGGGTTTCATAGGTCTCCTTGTCGTTGTTGTGGCGCGCACAGCGGTGCGCCGCACGGAGTGCCCGCGTGCGGTGGGGTGGGTTGCTTTTTGGAAGGTGGCGCCGCAGCGGACGCCTGGCGCGGCGCCAGGATGGCTGCCGCGCTATCTATCGGCTGAGCGTCAGCGGGCGGCCGCAGGCTCCATTCCGGTGCTGCGCACGATGGGTGCTGCCGCCGGTGCCGCCAGGAAGCGGATCAGATGCCGCGCCGCGTCGGGGTTCTCTGCCCCTGCGGCCACGCCAGCCGAGAAGAAAACGCGCTGCTGGACTTCATCCGGCAGCGGTCCGACGAACTCCAGCTCCTTGAAAGGCAGCAGCTCGCTGACCTGCTGGAAACCGATCTCGGCGTCGCCACGCAACACCACCGCGCCCACGCGCTCGCTGAAAATCTTGGTGGCCTTGCCCTTGATCTGCTCGGCCACGCCCAGGCGCGGGAACAGTTCGTCCGAGAGGTAGGTTCCGCTGGCGCTGGCGGAATAGGCGATCGATCTGGCATTCAGCAAGGTCTGTTTGAGTGCCTCCACCGTGCTGATGTCGGGCTTGGGCGTGCCCTTGCGCACGCTCATGCCGATCATGGAGCGGGCCAGGTCCACGCGGCTGCCTGGCTGCACCTTGCCCTGCGCCACCAAAGCCTCCAGCCCCGAATCGGCCAGGATGACGATGTCGAACTGCTCGCCGCGGGCGAAGCGGCTGGGGATGGAGTCGGGTGCCTTGCCCATCGACGCGCCCCGCGCGGTGACTACCTTGTGGCCGGTGGCCTGTTCGTACAGGGGAATCAGCTGGTCGTAGGCGGCGGAGAAACCGCCCGAGGTGACGACGCGGATTTCTGCCGCCTGCGCGGCGGAGGGCGCTGCCGCGCCCAGTGCCAGGCCCAGGCTCAACGCAGCGCCGAGCAGGGCGCTCAGCGCCCGGCGGCGGGGCATTCCGAGGGGGCTTACAGTGGCTGGCTTGAAGGGTTGCATGTCATGTCTCCTGGTTGTTGTAGTTGGGGTCGCGGGCTGCTTTGTCAGTCGGCGGTGATCTTGCGCTCGTGGATGATGCGGCCCCACTTGCTGTATTCGGAGGCAATGAATTTGCCCAACTCGTCGCGGGTGCTGGGCGATGCGGTCTGGCCATGCTTGAGCAGGCTTTCGCGCACTTCGGGAGTGTTGAGCACCTTCACCAGTTCGGCATTCCAGCGGTCCAGCAAGGGTTTGGGCGTTTTGGCCGACGCCACAAAGGCGTACCAGTTCGTGGCGTTGAATCCAGGGAAGGTCTCTGCCACCGTGGGTACGTTGGGCAGGTAGGCGGGACGCGTCAGTCCGGTGGTGGCCAATGGAATGAGCTTGCCCGACTCGATGTGGGGCAGGGCGGTGGGGGGCGCTGCGTAGAACGCGGTCACACGACCTCCCAGTACATCCTGCAGCGCAGGGGCGCCGCCCTTGTAGGGCACGTGCACGGTATCGATCTTGGCGACGTCGTTGAGCAGTTCACCCGCCAGGTGCGCTGCCGAACCGGGGCCGGTGGACGCAAAGTCGAACTTGCCAGGCTCGCGCTTTGCCTTGGCCACGAATTCACCCAGGGTCTTGATGCCGGTGCTGGCGGGCACCACCAGCACGTTGGGGAAGCTCACACCCATGGTGATGGGCGCCAGGTCTTTCAGCGGGTCGTAGCGGACGCTCATGAAATGGGGAGCGATGCTGAGCGGGCCAATGGAGCCGAACAGCAGCACCGAGCCGTCCGACGGGCCCGTGGCGACCTGGGTGTGGGCCAGGTTGCCTCCCGCGCCGGGCTTGTTGTCCACCACCACGCTCTGGCCGATGTTCTCGCCCAGCTTCTTGGCGATCAACCGCGCCGCGATGTCTGCTGAACCGCCCGCAGCAAAGCCGACCACCAGGGTCACGGGCTTCTTTGGAGGAAAGTCCTGGGCCTGGGCGGCTGTGTGGATCAGGGGGAGGCTTGTCGCCAGGGCGGCGGCCGCGATCAGGGAGCGTCGTTGCATGGTGGGTTCCAGAAGTGGCCGATGCACGGTCGGCCTTGCGAAAGGAAGCCAGTCTAGGTAGCGCGCAATAATCTGTGAATTGCAATTTATGACAGGACTATTGCATGCTGCGCATCAAATTCGATCTGGGTGAACTGCAGGCATTCGTGGTCACTGCAGAGAAGGCGAGCTTTCGCCTGGCGGCCGAAGCCCTGTGCCTGTCGCCGCCGGCCCTCAGCCGCAGGGTCGAGCGGTTGGAGGCGGCTTTGGGGGTGCGGTTGCTGGAGCGCACGACCCGCAGCGTGGAACTGACCGCCGTGGGGCAGGAGTTTTTGCATGAGGCGCGCGCGGCCCTGGTGGGCCTGGACGAGGCGGTGCAGCGCGTGAATGATCAGGTCCATCTCCGCCGCGGACGGGTGGCCATTGCCTGCATTCCGTCGGTGGCGAGCCATCTGCTGCCCCGGGTTCTGCGGGCCTTCGCGGTGGCGCAGCCGGAGGTGCAGGTGCACGTCATCGACGAAAGCGCCAGCCAGGTGCTTGATGCGGTGCTGCGGGGGGACGCTGATTTCGGCCTGAGCTTTACTGGTAGCCAGGAGTCGGCACTGCGGTTCGAGGCATTGATGCGCGAGCGCTACGTCCTGGCCATGCAGCGAGGGCACCGCTGGGCCGGGCGCAAGGAGGTGGCGTGGGCGGAGCTGGCGGGGCAGCGCCTGGTGTCCGTCTCGCGCGACAGCAGCAATCGGCTGCTTCTGGACCAGGCCACGGCCGATCTGCCCGAGCAGCCCGTGGCGTGGTACGAGTGCAACCATGTTGCCGGTGCGCTGGCCCTGGTGGAGGCCGGGCTGGGCCTGGCCGTGCTGCCGCAACTGGCCCTGCCGGCTGAGCACCCCGAGGTTTGCGGCGTGCCGCTGATAGAGCCCGACCTCTGGCGCACCTTGGGGTTGCTGCAGCGGCGCGAACGTGTGCTAGGTCCCGCCGCAGAGGCCTTGCGCCAGCGCCTGATGCAGTTGCGTGTGGGGGTGTGAGGGGGCGCGAAGGTGGAGTGCCCGCGCGCGGCCGCATCACCTCAATACACCAGCCGGTCTGGCTGCACCTCTTGCAGGATGGTGGTGGCAATCTCTTCGATGGACTTGGTGGTGGTGGACAGCCACCGAATGCCTGCGCGGCGCATCATGGCCTCGGCCTCGGCCACCTCGGCCCGGCAGTTTTCGATGCTGGCGTATTTGGAGTTGGGGCGGCGCTCGGCGCGGATCTCCGCCAGGCGGTCGGGACTGATGGTCAGGCCGAAGATCTTGCTGCGAAACGGCACCAGTGCGGGGGGGAGCTGGCGGCGCTCGAAGTCTTCGGGGATCAGCGGGTAATTGGCCGCTTTCAGGCCGCACTGCATGGCCAGGTACAGGCTGGTAGGGGTCTTGCCGCTGCGGCTCACGCCCACCAGGATCACATCGGCACCGGCCAGGTCGCGGTTGCTCTGGCCGTCGTCGTGCGCCAGGCTGAAATTGATGGCCTCGATGCGGTCCGTGTACTCCTTGCTGCGGCTCACGTCGCTGAAGCGGCCGATGCGGTGGTTGGACTTGATGCCCAGCTCCTGCTCCAGGGGGTGCACAAAGGTGCCGAACATGTCCAGCAGCATGCCCTTGCAGCCGTCCTGGATCACTTTGAGCACCTCCATGTTGACCAGGGTGGTGAAGACGATGGGTTTTTTGCCCTCGACCTCACCGGTGTGGTTGATCTGCCGCACCGCCTGGTGCGCCTTGTCCACCGTGTCGATGAAGGGCAGGCGCACATGACGCGGCTTCATCTCAAACTGGGCCAGGATGGCATTGCCGAAGGTTTCGGCGGTGATGCCGGTGCCGTCGGAGACAAAAAATACAGTGCGCGAGTGCATGTAGCCCCTTTTTTTGATACGGCTTGCGCCAGCGGGGTGGACACCACAAAGAAGTGGAGATTCCCCGTTTTGCGTCAGTCGCGTGAAAGCGTCAGCCCGTTGCCAGATGCGCGGGCCTACAATTGTCACAATTATCCAATTCTCACCATGCACCGCGTCGGCCTACAACCACAACGACAAAGCTACAGCCTGTGCATGGCCGCCTGCCTGATGCCCGCCGGGGCCAGGCACGCAGACCCAGTTTCAACTTCTGGAGCTTTCCCATGTCTGCACTTTTCAGCCCGACCGCCCTGGTCGTACCGTTTGAAAACCTGAGAATGACCGATGTCGAGGCCGTTGGCGGTAAAAACGCCAGCCTCGGCGAGATGATCTCCCAGCTGCCGCAAGGCGTGCGCGTGCCCACCGGGTTCGCCACCACCGCCCACGCGTTCCGTGAATTTCTGGCCTACGACGGCCTGGCCGACCGCATCAGCGCCAAGCTCAAGAGCCTGGACACCGAAGACGTGCGTGCCCTCGCGCAGGTCGGCGCGGAAATCCGCGCCATGGTCGAGGCCCAGCCCTTCCCGACGGATCTGCAAAAGGCCATTGCCGACGAATTTGCCAAGCTGAGCGCTGGCAACCCCGCTGCCTCGTTTGCCGTGCGCTCGTCCGCCACGGCCGAAGACTTGCCCGACGCCTCCTTTGCCGGCCAGCAGGAAACCTTCCTGAACGTGGTGGGCATCGACGAAGTCATGCACAAGATGAAGGAAGTGTTCGCGTCGCTGTACAACGACCGCGCCATCTCCTACCGCGTGCACAAGGGTTTCGAGCACGACGTGGTCGCTCTGTCCGCTGGCGTGCAGCGCATGGTGCGCTCCGACCTCGGCGCTGCGGGTGTGATGTTCACCATCGACACCGAATCCGGCTTTGAGGACGTGGTGTTCATCACCAGCAGCTACGGCCTGGGCGAGACGGTGGTGCAGGGCGCCGTGAACCCCGACGAGTTCTACGTGCACAAGCCCATGCTCCAGGCGGGCAAGAAGGCGCTGATCCGCCGCAACCTGGGCAGCAAGCTGATCCAGATGGTGTTCTCCACGCCTGAGGAAAAGGCCGCCAGCGGCAAGCTGGTCAAGACCATTGATGTGCCTACCGAGCAGCGCAACCGCTACTCGCTGACCGACGCCGATGTGGAGCAACTCGCCCGCTACGCGCTGGTGATCGAGCAGCACTACGGCCGTCCCATGGACATCGAGTGGGGCAAGGACGGCACCGACGGCCAGCTCTACATCCTGCAAGCCCGCCCAGAGACGGTGAAGAGCCAGGCCAAGGGCCAGGCCGAGCTGCGCTACAAGCTCAAGGGCCACGGCACCGTGCTGGCCGAGGGCCGCGCGATTGGCCAGAAGATCGGCACCGGCCCCGTGCGCTTGGTGCACAACATTTCCGAAATGGACAAGGTCCAGCCCGGCGATGTGCTCGTGACCGACATGACCGACCCCAACTGGGAGCCCGTGATGAAGCGCGCCAGCGCCATCGTTACCAACCGTGGCGGCCGCACCTGCCACGCCGCCATCATTGCGCGTGAACTGGGCATTCCGGCCGTGGTGGGCTGCGGCGACGCGACCGAGCGGCTGAAGGACGGCACGCTGGTCACGGTGAGCTGCTCTGAGGGCGACACGGGCAAGATCTATGACGGCCTGCTCGAGACCGAAGTCACCGAAGTGCAGCGTGGCGCGATGCCCCCCATCAAGACCAAGATCATGATGAACGTGGGCAACCCCCAGCTGGCGTTTGACTTTGCCCAGTTGCCCAATGAGGGCGTGGGTCTGGCGCGGCTGGAGTTCATCATCAACAACAACATTGGTGTGCACCCCAAGGCCATCCTGGACTACCCCCAGATCGATGCCGACCTGAAGAAGGCGGTCGAATCGGTGGCCCGTGGCCATGCATCGCCCCGCGCGTTCTACGTGGACAAGGTCGCCGAGGGCGTGGCCACCATTGCCGCCGCCTTCTGGCCCAAGCCCGTCATCGTGCGCCTGTCGGACTTCAAGTCCAATGAATACCGCAAGCTGATCGGCGGCAGCCGCTACGAGCCCGAGGAAGAGAACCCGATGCTGGGCTTCCGCGGCGCGGCGCGCTACATCAGCGAGGACTTCGGCGAAGCCTTTGCGATGGAGTGCGAAGCGCTCAAGCGCGTGCGCAACGACATGGGCCTGACCAACGTGCAGGTGATGGTGCCCTTTGTGCGCACGCTGGGCCAGGCCGAGCGCGTGACCAAGCTGCTGGCTGCACATGGGCTGCAGCGCGGCAAGGACGAGCTCAAGGTCATCATGATGTGCGAGGTGCCCAGCAACGCCATCCTCGCCGAGCGCTTCCTGGAATTCTTCGACGGCTTCTCCATCGGCTCCAACGACCTGACCCAGCTCACGCTGGGCCTGGACCGCGACTCGGGCCTGGAGCTGCTGGCGCAGGACTTTGACGAGCGCGATCCCGCTGTGGAGGCACTGATCCACCAGGCCATCAAGGCCTGTCTGGCCCAGGGCAAGTACATCGGCATCTGCGGCCAAGGCCCCAGCGACCACCCCGACTTTGCGCAGTGGCTGGCCAAGGAAGGCATCTCGTCGATTTCGCTCAACCCCGACAGCGTGATTGCCACCTGGCAGCAACTGGCAGGCTGACGCACCGACCGGGCTGCCATGTGCCCCATGAGCCAACTGCACCACCCGCCATCGCGTCCGTGATGCCGCGCCAGTGATGCCGTTGCAGCAGCCCGCCAACCGCCCCGCCGATGCCGAGATGGCGGGGCCGTTCCCTCCCGACTTGCACGACGTGCGCCACCTGTGGCTCAAGGCAGGATTGCTTCTGCTGTGGGCCCTGGTGTCATTTGGCGCCACCTACTTCGCCCGCGACCTGCAGGTCTTGGTGTTTGGGAGTTGGCCCCTGGGTTACTGGATTGCCGCCCAGGGCGCCGTGCTGGTGTTCATCGCCATCGTGGTCGCCTACGGCTGGGCCATGAACCACTTCGAGCGGCAAGACCAGGAGCGCCGTGAGGCGTTGGCGCTTTCCGCTCCTCCCGCTGAAGATATCTCCCATGGCTGAGCGCAAGCCGGGCAGCGCCGAGGCGGACCGCGCCTATTTGTGGCGGCTGCACCGCATCCTGGCTCTGTATGTGGCCGGGGTGCTGGGTTTTCTGGCGCTGATGACCTGGGCTGAGCACCAGGGCCTGTCGCGCCACTGGATCGGCCCCATCTTTTTGTTCCTCACCGTGATGGTGTATGCCGGTATCGGCGTGTATGGCCGCACGACGGACCCAGAGGACTATTACGTGGCGGGGCGGCGCATTCCGCCCATGTACAACGGCATGGCCACGGCGGCTGACTGGATGAGTGCGGCCTCGTTCATCAGCCTGTCGGGTGCGCTGTACCTGCAGGGCTTTTCGGGCACGCCAGGACAGGCCGGTGGCCTGGCCTACCTGCTGGGATGGACGGGTGGCTTTTGCCTGGTGGCCATGCTCATCGCGCCGCACCTGCGCGCCATGGGCCTGTACACCGTGCCTGACTTTTTTCACGTGCGTTTTGGCGGGCGCTGGCCGCGTGTCATTGCCGCATTGGCGGCCGTGTTGTGCTCGTTCACCTATGTGGTGGCGCAGATCTACGGTGTGGGGCTGATTGCGTCGCGCCTCACGGGTGTGCAGTTCGAGATCGGCATCATGCTGGGCCTGGGCGGGGTGCTGCTGTGCTCGTTCCTGGGCGGGATGCGGGCCATCACCTGGACGCAGGTGGCGCAGTACGTGGTGCTGCTGCTGGCGTTCATGATCCCGGTGTCGTGGCTGGCGTACAAGCAGCTCGGCAGCCCGCTGGCGCCGCTGGTGTATGGCGCGCAGATCAGCAAGATTGCCGACCTGGAGGCGCAGCTGCTCGACTCTCCGGCCGAGCACCAGGTGGTGCAGGCCTACCTGCAGCGCGCCAAGGACTTCGAGGCGCGTCTGCAGGATGTGGAGGCGGCCCTGGAGCGGGAGCGTGAGAAAGGGCGGGAGCGCATCCGTGCCCTGCGTGCCCAGAACGCCGATGTGGGCCTCATCGTCTCCGCCAGCCGCGAGCTCGCGGGGCTGCCGCGCGATGCGGCTTCGGCCCGCGAACGCTGGACCCGCGAAATGCGCGAGAACTACGAACGCGCGCGCCCCTTGGGTGGGTTGCCCCCCCACAGCCAGGCCTATGCGGGTGACCCCCACGGCACGCCTGAGGA
This sequence comes from Acidovorax sp. Root70, assembly GCF_001428225.1. Lineage (NCBI taxonomy): Bacteria > Pseudomonadati > Pseudomonadota > Betaproteobacteria > Burkholderiales > Comamonadaceae > Acidovorax > Acidovorax sp. Root70. The sequence continues at coordinate 63,127 of NZ_LMHQ01000008.1, read as the reverse complement.
GCAACGTGACTACGAGCTCACGCGTCGCAACTTCCTCGCGCTGATGTTCTGCCTGATGGTCGGCACCGCCGGGCTGCCCCACCTGCTGACCCGTTACTACACCTCGCCCACAGTGTCAGCGGCGCGCGCGTCGGTGGGCTGGTCGCTGTTTTTCATTGCGCTGCTGTACCTCAGCGCGCCTGCGCTGGCCGTGCTGGTGAAGTTCGAGGTCATGCAGAACCTGGTGGGCAGCAGTTTTGAGGCCCTGCCCACCTGGATGGCGCAGTGGGCGCGGGTGGACAGCTCGCTGCTGTCGGTGGAAGACGTGAACGGCGATGGCCTGATCCAGTTTGGCGAGATCCGGCTGGGGGCTGACCTCATCATGCTGGCCACGCCCGAGCTGGGCGGGCTGCCCTATGTGGTGTCGGGCCTGGTGGCGGCGGGGGGGCTTGCGGCGGCGCTGTCCACGGCCGATGGCTTGCTGCTGACCATCAGCAACGCGCTGGTGCGCGACCTGTATTTTCAGGACACACGCCGACAGGCGTCTCCCGAGCAGCGGGTGATCCTGACCAAGTTCACGCTGCTGGCCGTGGCTCTGTCGGCTGCGTTTGTGGCAGCGCTCAAGCCGTCTGAAATTTTGCCCATGGTGTCGGCCTCGTTCTCGCTGGCGGCATCAGCGTTTGTGCCAGTGATGGTGCTGGGCATCTTCTGGCGGGGCACCACGCGGCAAGGTGCGGTGGCCGGCATGCTGGGCGGGCTGGCCATCACGGTGTACTACATGCTGTCGCATGTGCCGGCCATGCAGGTGCTGCCGCGCTGGCTGCTGGCCGATGGGTTGTGGTTTGGCATCCAGCCCATCTCGGCGGGTGTGTTTGGTGTGCCGTGTGGCCTGCTCGTTACCCTGGTGGTCAGCTGGATCACCCGGCCCCCGCCGCCGCTGCCCCGCATCCGTTCCGAGATGTAGCGCCCACGTCATGGGGGTTATGTGTAAACCCCGATTTGCAGAGGTGCCAAAACATGGGATTCTGGTTTGCGGGTGACGGCCTCGCAGCCGTCCCCTGCATTGCCCACTACTAGGAGACTCATGGTTCTCGTCAAAACCCCCGCAGGCCAGGAAGCACTCAAGGACCGTCACGGCAGCCTGAGCTCGCGCCAGCGTTCGGCCTTCATTCTCTTTGACGGCAAGCGCACAACGGGGGAGATTTTGGCGGCCACAGCAGCCATGGGCATCACGCAGGATGATGTGCAGGCCATGATCGCCCAGGGGCTGCTGGCGCCGGTGGGGGGGCAGGCGTCTGCTGCTGCCGCGAGCCCTGTTGCCACCAGTGAAGCGCCAGCACCCGCCGCCTTGGCAGAAGCTCCCGCCACCGATCTGGGCACGGTGGCGTCGCCCGTGGAGGGCTCCGGGCGTTCGCCCATGGAGCGCTACCAGGCGGCGTACCCCATTGCCACCGAGCTGACGGCAGCGCTGGGCTTGCGCGGGTTTCGGCTGAATCTGGCGGTGGAGGGGGCTGGCAGTTTTGAAGACCTGGCCGCCCTGGCCCCCAAGATCCGCGAGGCTGTGGGCGATGTCAAATTTGCGCGGCTGGACAAAGCGCTGTTTGATTGAGGCCCCGAGGTTCCGGCGCGGTCTTGCTGGACAGAAGCTTGGGTGGGGCGCCAGTTCCACAGACCGTTCGCAAGATGCGCGAGCATGAAAAAAGCGGCCCGAAGGCCGCTTTTGTTTTTGCCGATGCAGGCAGGAAAGCAGGACAGACGCTGAGATCAGCGGCCCACCTTCAGCAGTTCCACGTCGAACTTGAGCGTGGCGTTCGGGGGGATCACGCCGCCCGCGCCACGTGCACCGTAACCCAGGGCGGCGGGGATGATCAGCGTGCGCTGGCCGCCGATCTTCATGCCCTGCACGCCTTCGTCCCAGCCCTTGATGACCATGCCGGCGCCCAGTGCAAATTCAAAGGGGTCGTTGCGGTCGCGGCTGGAGTCGAACTTGGCACCTTGTTCGCCGTTGTTGTACAGCCAGCCGGTGTAGTGCACCGACACGTTCTGGCCCTTGGTGGCTTCGGCGCCTTCGCCCACGGTGGTGTCTTCGTATTGCAGGCCGGATGCGGTGGTGGTCAGTGCCATGGGAGTTCCTTGGTTGCTATTAAAAATATAGCTTCAGGCGCATGTGTTGATTGCGCTTGAAGCTATTTTGACCCCTATTTTAACGAAAGCCCCGCGCGGAGGCCCGGCGGGGCTTTTCCCTGCGTGCACAGGGCGGGGCGGGAGTGGCGCGTCAGGCCTTCTTGGCGCGGCCTGCGACCCAGCGGGTGGCAAAGGCCTGCACGTCCGACAGGCGCTTGAGCAGGTCGGCGCCCGAGGGGGTAACGGTGTAGCCGTCGCTGCCGTGGTCCACAAAACCGGCTTCGCGCAGCTCTTTGATGCGGGTGTTGAGCGTGTTGGGGGTAATGCCACCCACGCTGTCCTGCAGCAGGCGGAACGTCTGTGGGTGGCCGTCCTTCAGGGCCCACAGCACGCGCAGCGCATAGCGGCATTCAAGTCTCTCGAAGAGCTGATTGATGGAAGCATTTTCTTTGGAGCTCATGGACGCTTCTCCTCGCGCAAATATTGGATCTGGATTCAGTGCGGGTGGCCGTCAACCGGGCCCGCTGATGCGCTGAGACTATAGCGCGGAACCCATTTTGCTACAAGTTTAGTAGCTCAGAACGCACAGCACACATGCGCTAGTGGCGAAAAATACCATGTTACGTATCAAACTGTTGCGACAGGGCCACGGTTTTGGGCCCCGGTCAGGCGCGCCCCAGCCCCGCCAGATGCCCCACCAGCAACTGGGCCGCGGGGGGCAGCCACTGCGCACTGCGGTAGCAGATGGCAAAGCGCCTCTGGGCCCAGGGGTCGCTCAGCGGGACGATGCGCACCGGCGCCAATTGGGCAAACGGTTGGGCCACCTCGCGCGGCACCACGCTGATGGCCAGGTTGGCGCGCACCACCCGCAGGGCGGCGTCAAAGTTGGACACCAGCACCCGGTGGGCCAGCATTTTCCCTTCCACTGCAGCGGCGCGCGCCAGCAGCACCTGCACCGCGCTCAGCGCGGGCATGCTGACGAATTCATGCTCCAGCACGTCGGCAAAGCGCACGCTTTGCAGCTGGGCCACGGGGTGCGACTCGTGCGCCACCACGGCCAGGTGGTCGCTGCGGTAGGCGCTGGTTTCCAGGCCCGACAGGTCAGCTGCGTCCCAGCAGATGCCGATGGACGCGCTGCCGTCGCGCACGCCCTGCACCACATCCGGGCTCACCCGTTCTTCCAGGCTGATCTGGATGTTGCGGTACGCCGGGTCTTGCAGAAAGGCCGCTACGTCGTCGGCCAGCGACTCGGCCATGACCGAGGCCGTGACCAGCATGCGCACATGGCCCCGGGTGCCGGTGGCATAGGCCGCCATGTCGCGCTCGATCTGCCCCACGTTGGCCAGCATGGTGCGGGCGTGCTCCAGCAGCGTCTCGCCCGCCGGGGTGGGCACCACGCCCCGGCGCTTGCGCAGCAGCAGCGGCGTGCCCACGGTGTCTTCCAGCTGCGCCAGCCGCTTGCTGATGGCCGAGCCCACGATGGACTCCTGCTCCGCGACGCGCGCGATGCTGCGTTGCTCGCACACGGCGGCGAACAGCCGCAGGGTCTGTAGATCCAGATCGCGCATTCGTGGTCTCTCAGGTGGGTTGTGATGTTCCTTTTGGGAATCTTACGGGTTCCGAGATGTATTTTCTGATTCCGTAGGGAATTTCTAGAATACGCTTATTCACCGCACCACAAAGAGACCACCGTGAGCCCAGCGAACACCCCCTCCGAGATGCCACGCGCCATCGTCCGCGAAGTGGGCCTGCGCGACGGCCTGCAGAGCATTGCCACCGTGGTGTCCACCGCGCACAAGATCGAATGGATCAACGCTGCCTACGCCGCCGGCCAGCGCGAAATCGAGGTGGGCTCCTTCGTGCCCGCCCGCCTGCTGCCCCAGCTGGCCGACACGGCCGAGGTGCTGGCCCATGCCAAGACCCTGCCCGGCCTCGTCGCCTCGGTGCTGGTGCCCAACTACAAAGGTGCCGAGCGCGCGCTGGAGCAGGGCGCCGACCTGATGATCGTGCCCCTGTCTGCCAGCCACGCCCACAGCCTGGCCAACCTGCGCAAGACGCCCGACGAGGTGGTGGCCGAGGTGGCGCGCATCCGCGCGCTGCGCGACGCCAGCGGCAGCCGCACCCTGATTGAAGGCGGAGTCGGCACGGCCTTTGGCTGCACCCTGCAAGGGGAGGTGGCAGAAACCGAAGTGCTGCGCCTGATGCAAGCGCTGCTGGATGCGGGCGCCGACCGCGTGAGCCTGGCCGACACCGTGGGCTATGCCGACCCCGCCTCGGTGGCCCGTCTGTTCGGCAAGGCGCGTGCGTTGGTGGGCGACCGCCTGGCCTGCGCGCATTTCCATGACACGCGCGGCATGGGCCTGGCCAATGTGTACGCTGCCTGGCAGACCGGCATCCCCCGCTTTGATGCCTGCCTGGCCGGCATTGGCGGCTGCCCGCACGCGCCGGGCGCCAGCGGCAACGTCACCACCGAAGATCTCGTGTTCATGCTGGAGCGCATGGGCGTTGCCACCGGCATCGACGTGACCGCGCTGCTCGCGCTGCGCCAGCGCGTGGCAGGCTGGCTGACGGGCGAGACCCTGCACGGCACGCTGTGGCAAGCGGGGCTGCCGCAGAATGCCGCACCTGCGGTGCTGCGCGAAGCCGCAACGGCCTGAACCCTTTTTTCTGAACGCTCTGAACATGCACGACACACTCGCCACCCCTCCGTCCCCCCGCCTGCCGCTCGAAGGCCTGCGCGTGGTGGAGTTCACCCACATGGTCATGGGCCCCACCTGCGGCATGGTGCTGGCCGACCTGGGCGCCGAGGTCATCAAGGTCGAGCCCGTGGACGGCGACCGCACGCGCCACCTGCTGGGCGCAGGCGCCGGTTTCTTCCCCATGTTCAACCGCAACAAGAAGAGCATTGCGCTCGACCTGCGCAGCCCCGAGGGGCTGGAGGCGGCGCGCAAGCTGGCGGCATCGGCCGACGTGGTGGCGCAGAACTTCAAACCCGGCGTGATGACGAAATACGGCCTGGACTACGCCGCGCTGAGCCAGGTCAACCCGCGCCTCATCTACGTCAACCACACCGGCTTTCTGCCCGGCCCTTACGAGCACCGCACAGCGCTCGACGAGGTGGTGCAGATGATGGGCGGCCTGGCCTACATGACCGGCCGCCCCGGCGACCCGCTGCGCGCGGGCAGCAGCGTGAACGACATCATGGGCGGCATGTTTGGCGCGATTGGCGCCATGGCCGCGCTGATGCAGCGCGGCATCACCGGGCGCGGGCAAGAGGTGGACTCGGCCCTGTTCGAGAACAACGTCTTCCTGGTCGGGCAGCACATGATGCAGTACGCCGTCACTGGCCAGCCCGCCGCGCCCATGCCCGACCGCATTTCGTCGTGGGCCGTGTACGACGTGTTCAGCGTGAAAGACGGCGGGCAGATCTTTTTGGCCGCAGTGAGCGATGCGCAGTGGCAGACCTTTTGCGACGCCATGGGCTATGCCGACCTGAAGGCCGACGCCAGCCTGGCCACCAACAACGAGCGCGTACGCGCCCGCCCCACGCTGATGCCTGTGCTGCGCGAGCGCCTGGCGCAGCACACGGCCGACGAACTGGCCGCGATCTTCGAGCGCCATGGCCTACCGTTTGCGCCCATCCGTCGGCCCGAAGAACTGTTTGACGACCCGCACCTGCAAGCCACCGGTGGCCTGGCCGACATCACGCTGCCCGATGGCGAGCGCGCAGGGCAGACCGCACAGATCACGCTGATGCCGCTGCGCCTGGCGGGCCAGCGGCTTGATGTGCGCTGCGACCCGCCGCGCCTGGGCCAGCACACGGCCGAACTGCTGCAGGGCCTGGGCTATACGGCCGGTGCCGTGGCAGAGCTGCAGGCATCAGGGGCCATCGCCTGATTTTTTGACGAACTGGTGGCATGAAAACGCGGCGCAGACCGCAGCCCCAGGATTCCCCACCAACGACCGGAGACAACCCCATGCGCAAGACCACTTCTTTCATTGCCTCATCCCACGCTGCGTCTGCTGCAGCGGGCCTCCTCACGCGCCGCCAGGCACTGGCCACCGGCGCCGCTGCGCTGGGTGCTGCGGCCTGGGGTCTGCCCCGCATGGCGCACGCCCAGGGCGACGGCAAGCCGCTGCGCGTGATCCTGCCGCTGTCGGCGGGCTCGGGCGCGGACGGCGCCATCCGCGCCATCAGCACCAGCCTGGCCAAGGCGTTGGGCCAGCCGGTGGTCATCGAAAACCTGCCGGGCGCGGGCGGCATCACTGGCACGACCCAGATCGTGCGCGCGCCCAAGGATGGCTCGGTGATTGGCGTGGTGTCCAACAACCACGTGGTCAACCCCAGTGTGTACAAGAACATCCCGTTCGACTCGCTGGCCGACATCACGCCCATCACCATCCTGGGCGCCACGCCGTTTGTGCTGGTCGCGCACCCTGCGCTGCCCGCCAAGACGGTGCAGGAGCTGATCGCCCTGGCCAAGTCCAAACCCGGCGTGCTCAACTATGGTTCGTCCGGCAACGGCACCATCCTGCACCTGGGTGCGGCCATGTTCGTGGACCAGGCCAAGCTGGACATCAAGCACATTCCCTACCGGGGCATGGGCCCGCTGATGAACGACATTTTGGGCGGGCAGGTGCAGCTGGGCGTGGTGGCGGTGGCACCGGCGGCCGCGCACATCAAAGCAGGCTCATTGCGCGCCCTGGGCGTGACCACGGCCACCCGCGTGGCGGCGCTGCCCGGCGTGCCCACCATTGCCGAGCAAGGCCTGCCGGGCTATGAGCTGGACGGGTGGATCGCCCCCGTGGCGCCTGCGGGCCTGCCCAAAGCGGAACTGGCGCGGCTGTACAACGGCTTCAAGGCCGCCATGGACATGCCCGAGGCGCGCGACGCGCTGATTGCGCAGGGCTACGAGATCAAGCTCACGCCGCCCGAGCCGGCCGCCGCCTTCTTCCGCAGCGAAGCAGCGCGCATGGCGCAGGTGGTGAAGAACGCGAACGTGAAGATTGACTGACGCAGCGCGGGGGACTGCCTGCGGCGTGTTGGCGCGGGTCGTCAGGCAGGTTTTGAGGGTTTTTGGGCGCATGCGCTAGTGCAATATGCCTGAGGCGCAATTTTATTGATAGCAATTGCATGGGTGCCGAGGCCCAGCGCCCACAGGGCTGCGGCGCCATCGCAGAGCAGTGTGAGGGGCGGCTGCCTTGCGGCCCCGCATCAGGCGCGCGGCGCGGGCAGTGCAGGGTGGGCGTGGCGCAGGCGGAACACCTCCACGGCCTGCACCAGTTGCTGCGCCTGCCCGCTCAGGCTGCCTGCGGCGGCGGCGCTTTCTTCCACCAGGGCGGCGTTCTGCTGCGTGGCCTCGTCCATGCGCACGATGGCCTGTGTCACACGCAGCATGTCGCTGGTCTGCGCGGCGCTGGCCTGGCTGATCTCTTCCATCAGCGCGCTCACGCCCTGGATGGACGACACCACCTCGGCCATGGTGATGCCTGCATTGCGCGCCAGGTCCGAGCCGGCCTGCACACGCTCCACGCTGGTCTGGATGAGCTGCTTGATCTCGCGCGCGGCGCTGGCGCTGCGGGTGGCCAGGTTGCGCACCTCGCTGGCCACCACGGCAAAGCCCCGGCCTTGTTCGCCCGCGCGTGCGGCCTCGACAGCGGCATTGAGCGCGAGGATGTTGGTCTGGAACGCGATGCCGTCGATGACGCCAATGATGTCGGCAATGCGGCGCGAGCTGTCCTGGATGCCTTGCACCACCTCCACCATCTGCGTGACCACATCCCCACCGCGTTGTGCCACCGAGGCCCCGTTTTTGGCCAGCTCGTTCGCGCGCAGGGCGTTAGACGCGTTTTGCTGCACGGTGGACTGCAGCTGCTGCATGGACGAGGTGGTTTCGTCCAGCGATGAGGCCTGCTCTTCGGTGCGATGGCTCAGGTCGGCGTTGCCCTGGGCGATTTCAGCGCTGGCACTGGCCACGCCTTCGGCGTTGCTGCGCACGCCGGAGACCACGTTTTCCAGGTTGTCTTGCATGGCGCGCAGGGCCTCCAGCAAGCGCGCAGGCTCATCCTTGCCCTCGACCTCGATGCGGGTGGTGAGATCGCCCGCCGCCACTTTGTGCGCCACCGACACCGCCACGCCCAGGGGGCGTACCACCGACCGCGTCAGCAGCCAACCCGCGCAGGCGCCCAGCGCCGTGACCAGCGCCAGCGCCACCAGACTGCTCACCAGCGCCCGGCGCGCATCCTGCGCCGCCTGCTGGGCAATGGCCGCGCTGCTCGCGGCCACCTGCTGGCTCAGCTCGGTGAGCAGCTTGGCGGGGCCCTGGTCAATGTCGGCCACGTCGGCATCGCCGGCCGACGGCACAAAGCCGAGCGACTGGAACACCTCGAAGCCTTTGCGGTAGCCCTGCGCCATCTGCGCGTGGGCCTGGGTGAACTTTTGCAGCGCCGCTTTTTCCTGCGCGTCGGTCAGTTGGGGCTCCAGCGCTTTGGCGGCATCGGCCACCCGCTTTTCGCTGGCCTGAAAGGCGTTCCAGTGCAACTCGCGCTTGCGCGAGTCCTCGCCACGCAGCAGGGTGTTCTTCCACTCCAGCACCTGGGTCTTGAACTCGCTTTCCATGCGGCTCACGGCGCGCTCCTGGGCCATGCGCTGTTGCACCGTGGTGTCGTAGGTGCCCAGCGTTCGGTACAGGGCGGCAATGCCGAACAGTGCGGCCCCCAGCAGCAGGGCCAGCACCAGGCCCAGGGCGGTGGCCATGCGTGCACCGATGGAGTAGTTGGACATTTTCATCAGGGGCTCCAAAGGTTCTGCAGCAGGCCCGTGGGCTGGTGCTAAGAGGCGCTGGTGGCTCAGGCCTTCAGCTTGAGCAGGTACACCATCACGCGGGCGGTGGTGAGATCCAGTTCCATGAACTCTGCCAAATCCTTGCCGGTGAGCCAAGAGGGTTCCCACCGGTTCTGCTTGAGCGTGCGCAGCCAGGATTCGTGGCGGGTGGCCGCCTCGACGGCGGCCAGCATTTCAGCGGTGCGCGCAGCGGGCACGCCCTTGCCGGTGAACACGCCGCGCCAGTTGGCCATCACGGCGTCCAGCCCTTGTTCACGGAACGAGGGCAGACCAAAAACGCTGCGGCGCGACGACACGCCCACGGCACGCAGCTTGCCTGCCGCGATGGCGTCGTTGAACTCGCTGTAGCCCGACAGGCCCAGCGCCGCGTTGCCCGACAGCACGGCCTCGACCACCTCGGCACCGCCAGGGAAGGGCTTGTAGACCAGCCCTTCGGGGTTGGCCTTGGCGGCGCGGGCCAGTACGCCTGCGTAGATGTGGTCTACGCCACCGGCCGAGCCGCCGGCAATGGGCACGGCCTTGAGGTCGGCACGCAGCGCATCGGCGAGGTCCTTGGTGGTCTTGATGGGCGAGTTGGCCGCTACAGCTGCCACCAGGTAGTCGCTGGTGAGGCGCGCCAGGGGCTGGATGTGTGTCATGTCCACCGCTGGCTTTTGCAGCGCCACGGCGCCCACCATCACCATGCCACCCATCAGCAGCGTGTTGGGGTCGTTGCTGTACTTTTCGGCGTACTTGGCCAGGCCGATGGTGCCGCCCTTGCCGCCGATGTTTTCGTACTCCACCTGGTCCGCAGCACCAGCTGCGACCATGGCGGCACCCAGAGCACGGCCTGTCTGGTCCCAGCCGCCACCCGCATTGGCAGGGATCACGATGCGCACGGTGCCTGCCAGCTTGGCCGCCTTGGCGGCTGCAGGGGCAGGGCGTGCAGTCGTCGCAGCGCTCTGCGCCCAGGCGGCGGAGGGGCCGAGTGTGGTCCAGGCCAGGGCTGCGGCAACGGATTGGGCGATGGCCCGGCGGCGGTCGATCTCTGCAGACATGGAAAGTCCTTTGACAAAAGGGGAGGCAGGAAGGGCGTTGCGAGTCAGAGCCCAGGCCGCTGCCGGAGCGCCCTGGCTGCGCTGCTTACGCGCTGCCACGCCGAAGCAGCGCAGTCAGCCTGCGGTGGCATGCAAAGGGGCGCGCACGCCACCACCCGGGCTGTGCGCGCAATGGTCGCCATCCAAGCTGTCAGTCTGCTGTCGGTGGCATCAGGGTAAACGCGGAGATTGGGGTGCCAAACAGAGCGGTCGAGCGGATCTGTGCACCATGAAAAACGCCCTGCGCCGCAGATGCGGGGCAGGGCGCTCGTGCCAACGAAGGCTGGTTCGCGAGGCTTACAGCGAGTCGATAAAGCTGCGCAGCTTGTCAGAGCGGCTGGGGTGCTTGAGCTTGCGCAGCGCCTTGGCTTCTATTTGGCGGATGCGCTCGCGGGTCACGTCGAACTGCTTGCCCACTTCTTCCAAGGTGTGGTCGCTGGTCATCTCGATACCGAAGCGCATGCGCAGCACCTTGGCTTCGCGCGGCGTGAGGCCGTCCAGGATGTCCTTGACCACGTCGCGCAGGCCGGCCTGCATGGCGGCTTCGATAGGAGCGGTGTTGGCTCCGTCCTCGATGAAGTCGCCCAGATGGCTGTCGTCGTCGTCGCCGATGGGCGTTTCCATGGAGATCGGCTCCTTGGCGATCTTCATGATCTTGCGGATCTTGTCCTCGGGGATCTCCATCTTGGCCGCCAGGATGGACGCATCGGGCTCAAAACCAAACTCTTGCAAGTGCTGGCGGCTGATGCGGTTCATCTTGTTGATCGTCTCGATCATGTGCACCGGGATACGGATGGTGCGCGCCTGGTCGGCGATCGAGCGGGTGATGGCCTGGCGGATCCACCACGTGGCGTACGTCGAGAACTTGTAGCCCCGGCGGTATTCGAACTTATCCACCGCCTTCATCAGGCCGATGTTGCCTTCCTGGATCAGGTCGAGGAATTGCAGGCCACGGTTGGTGTACTTCTTGGCAATCGAGATCACGAGGCGCAGGTTGGCCTCGATCATTTCCTTCTTGGCATCGCGCGAGGTGGCTTCACCTTCGTTCATGCGCTTGTTGATGCCTTTCAGCTCGGCCAGCGGCACCACGACGCGGGACTGCAGGTCCATCAGCTTTTGCTGCAGGTCCTGGATGGGCGGGATGTTGCGCGCAATCACGGCCGACCAGGGCTTGCCAGCGGAGGCCTGCTTCTCGACCCACTGCAGGTTCAGCAGGTTGGGCGGGAAGTCCTTGATGAATGTCTCTTGGGGCATGCCGCACTTGTCCACGATGATGCGGCGCAGCTCACGCTCCTTCTTGCGCACGTCGTCCACCTGGCCGCGCACCATGTCGCACAGCTTCTCGATGGTCTTGGCGGTGAAGCGGATGGTCATCAGCTCGGCCGACAGGGCGTGCTGGGCCTTCACGTACGCTGGGGTGCCGTAGCCTTCCTTGTCGTACACCTTGTGCACTTTTTCAAACAGCTCGCGCAGCTTGTCAAAGCGCTCCAGCGCCTGCTTCTTGAGTTCTTCGAGCTTCTTGGTCAGCGCCTTGGAGCCGCCCTTGCCGTCGTCGTCATCGGCTTCGTCGAACTCGTCGAAGTCTTCTTCGGCCACATAGTCGTCGGCCTCGTTGGGGTTGGAGAAGCCGTCCACGATGGTGGAGATGACGACCTTGCCTTCGCGGATTTCCTCACCCATGTTGAGGATCTCGGCGATGGTGGCGGGCGATGCGCTGATCGCCTCCATCATGGCCATCAGGCCGCCTTCAATGCGCTTGGCGATTTCGATTTCGCCTTCGCGGGTCAGCAGCTCCACCGTGCCCATTTCGCGCATGTACATGCGGACCGGGTCAGTGGTGCGGCCGAATTCCGAGTCCACGGTGGACAGCGCGGCTTCGGCGGCTTCTTCGGCTTCTTCTTCAGTGGCGCCAGCGGGAGCGTTGTCCGTGATGATCAGCGCTTCAGCGTCAGGCGTCTGCTCATACACCGCCACGCCCAGGTCGTTCAGGGTGGTGATGACGGCTTCGAGGGTTTCGGCATCGACCAGCTTGTCGGGCAAGTGGTCGTTGATTTCAACGTGCGTGAGGTAGCCGCGGGTCTTGCCCAGCTTGATCAGGGCCTTCAGGCGCTGGCGGCGCTTTTGCATGTCTTCTTCGGACAGGACGGTTTCGTCCAGGCCGAATTCCTTCATCAAGGCCCGTTCCTTGGCCTTGCTGATCTTCATGCGCAGGGGCTTGACCTTTTCGACCGTGGCGGCTGCCTCGGGGGTCTCTTCGATCTCGCCTTCGAGGTCGGCTTCGATGTCGGACAGGTCGGTGTCGTCCACACTCTCATCGCCGCCGGCGGCTGCCTTGGGCTTGCGGCCGCGCTTGGCGGGGGCTTTGGCTTCGGCGGCACCTGCGGCCTTGGCAGGGCGGCCGGGCTTTTTCTTGGGCGCTTCTTCGTCGTCGGCAGCCGCTGCCTTGGCGCGGGCAGGCTTTTTCTTCAGCAATTCATCGGCAGCTTTGATCAGCTCGGCAGTACTTTTCACGGGCACAGTTTTCACTTTCTTGGCGACCGGGGCGGGCGCAGCGGCAGCAGCCTTTTTGGGGGCCGCCTTGGCCGGCGCTTTGGCCGCGGTTTTGGAGACAGCCTTTGCGGAGGTGCCTGAGGCAGACTTGGGCGACTTCGCGGACTTTTGAGCGGGCATGGAGCAACCTCAGAATCAAAAACGGACACAAAGAAAACGCAAGCGCCTCAGATCCCGGCGCGGGTGGCAACGCAAAGCAACAAGGGCTTTGCGCCTGGAGGGGACACCCTCAGCGGCAAGATGTCTGGGCGATCATTTGGTGTGCAGTCCTTGCGATAAGTGGGCCCATCAGCGCATAGGTGCGCGTTTGTCACGGTGGCCCGGCTCGGAGGTGCTGCTGTCGCTCTTGCCAATAACTAACCTTATATTATACCGCCAGCGCCCGATTCAAGCGGCTTTTGGCGCTATTTGCTCCAATTCCTTGCGCTTTTCGGCCAGCGCTCGGTAGCGCTCCAGGGCTGATGGGTCTTGTGCTACCTGCAGCACCAGCAGTTTTTGCTGCTCCTTGATGTCTTCGATCTGCATGCGGGTGAGCAAGTCGCGCAGCTCCAGCCGCAATTCGTGCAGTTCGCCCTCGGTCTGCGCGTGCGAGCCGGTCATCACCTTGACGGCCAGCTCTTCGCACTCATGGTCGCGCAGGCTCTCGCGCAGCACGGCCCAGGCCAGAGGGCCATGCTCATGGAACTGCGCTTCCAGCCACGCGAACAGCGGCCCATGGGACCCCGGCTGGGCCGCCAGTGTGGTGTGGTCGTCGTGCGTCAGCTCTTCCAGAAATGCCATGTGCGACAGCAGCAGCCGCGCGGCGTGGTCGGCGCGGCTCATGGCCGGCGTGCGGGGCAGGCGGGGTTGGGGCGGCCACGGGGCGTCCTTGTCGCGCTTTTTCCATCCTCCGCCGCTTTTCCAGTCGCCCCCTTTGCGAAATGGGGGCTTGCTGCCCCCATAGCTGCTTTGGCCTCCGTAGCCGCCCTGGTTGCTGTAGCCGCCGTATCCGGGGTCGTAGGCGGGGCCTGACGACTCGGTGTGGGGCTGCCAGCCATCGGCGTCGGGCGGGGCATCCCAGCTGGGCGCGTCATCCGCAGCTGGGCGGGGCTGCTGGCGCTGCGGGGGTGCGTGGTGGGCGGCGCGCAGGCCGTCGCGGGCGGCGGCCTGGCCCCACAGGTCTGACAGGTCGCGGGCATTGAGCTGGGTCAGCTCAGCCAGCTCGCCCAGCAGCTGGCGCTTGAGCACGCCGTCCGGCAGCGCCGTCCACAGTGGGCGTGCGTTGCTGGCCATGTGGGCGCGGCCCTCGGCGGTGGCCAGGTCGCAGCCTTCGCTGGCCGATTCGACCAGGAAGCGGCTCAGCGGCGTCGCTTGCTCGACATGGCGCGCAAAGGCGTCCGTACCGTGCTCGCGGATGAAACTGTCCGGATCATGCTCAGCGGGCAGGAACAGAAACTTGATGCTGCGCGTGTCGGTGGCGTGGGGCAGGGCGCCGTCCAGCGCCTTGCGCGCGGCACGCCGCCCAGCGCTGTCGCCGTCAAAGCTGAACACTACGGCGTCGGTAAACCGCAGCAGCTTTTGCACATGCTCGGGCGTGCAGGCCGTGCCAAGCGTGGCCACCGCGTTCGGAAAGCCCAGCTGGGCCAGCGCCACGACGTCCATGTAGCCTTCGGTGACCAGCGCGTACCCGGCCTCGCGGATGGGCGTGCGGGCCTCGAACAGGCCGTACAGCTCGCGCCCCTTGTGGAACACCGGGGTTTCGGGGGAGTTGAGGTACTTGGGCTTGTCGTCTCCCAGCACCCGGCCGCCAAAGCCGATGTATTCGCCCTTGACGTTGCGGATGGGGAACATCACCCGGTCGCGAAACCGGTCGTAGCGCTTGCCGCCGTCTTCGTCGTTGACGATGACCAGGCCGCTTTCCTCCAGCAGCGGGTCGTCGTAGCTCGGAAACACGCTCGCCAGGCTGCGCCATCCCTCGGGCGCATAGCCGAGGCCGTAGCGCTTGGCCACCGCGCCCGAGACGCCCCGACCCTTGAAGTAGCCAATGGCGCGCTGCGACTCGCGCAGCTGGCGGCGGTAGGCGTCGGCGGCCTTTTCGAGCACATCGTTCAGTGTGGCCTGCTTCTGGCGTGCGGCGGCGGCCCGTTCCTTTTCTTGCGGGGAGATGTCGTCATCGGGCACCTGCAGGCCCACGCTCTGGGCCAGGTCCTGCACCGCCTCGACAAACCCCATGCCCGCGTGGTCCATCAGAAAGCTGATGGCGTTGCCGTTCTTGCCGCAGCCAAAGCAGTGATAGAACTGCTTGGCGGGGCTGACGCTGAAGGATGGCGATTTCTCCCCATGGAAGGGGCACAGCCCCATGAAATTGGCGCCGCCCTTCTTGAGCTGCACGTAGCGCCCCACGATGTCCACCACGTCCACACGGGTGAGCAGTTCCTGAATGAAAGACTGAGGGATCGTCACACGGCCTATTGTCCGCGTAAACTCTTTGTAACCAGTTATTGCTGGAAAGGCTTTTGGCATGGGGTTCGCGGCATGTGGGCGGGCGTGGGTGGGCAGGGCGCTGCACAGGTGGCGCGCCAGCCTGCCCGCGCTGTTGCTGGCCCTGTCAGGGCTCGCGTTACTGCAGCCGGGGGCCGCCCAGGCCGCGACAGTGCTCCGGGTGCTGGCTTGGCCGGGCTATGCCGACCCGGACTTTGTGGCGGTGTTCGAGAAGCGCCATGGGGTCAAGGTCGAGATCACCACGGTGGCGTCGGACGATGTTTTGCGCGCCAAGATGGACAGCACGGACGGGCCGGGCTTTGACTTGGTGGCCGCCAACACCGCAGAAATCGCGCGGCTGATCCTGCACGACAAGCTCGCGCCGTTGCCGCTGAGCAACATCCGCAACACCGCAGGGCAACTGCCCCGGTTTCGCCAGCTGCACACCATCTCGGGCATTGGCTGGCGGGGCGAGGTCTATGCCATGCCCTTTACCTATTCCGAAATGGGGCTGGTGTATGACCGGCAGCAGTTCAGCGCGCCGCCGCAGTCGATTGCCGTGCTGTGGGACCCGCGCTGGCAGGGCAAGGTGCTGGCGTTTGACGGCAGCAGCCACGGCTTTTCGCTGGCGGCCATGCGCCGCGGCCTGCCGCCGTTTCGCATCGATGCCGACCGTTTCAGCCCGCTGGCCAAGGACCTGGTTGCCCTGCGGCGCAACGTGCGGTCGTTCTACAGCCTGCCGGAAGAGTCGGTGGAGCTGTTTCGCAAGCACAAGGTGGCCGTGATGCATGCCAACTACGGACAGCAGCAGCTCAAGCAGCTGCGCGACGCGGGGCTGGATGTGGGCTATGTGGTGCCCAGGGAGGGCGCGCTGGCCTGGCTGGACTGCTGGGCCATCACCCGCCGCTCCACCCAGGTGGACCTGGCCGCCGAGTGGATCAACTACATGCTCGACCCCGCTGTGAGCCGTGAATTCACCCGGCGCCAGGGACTGGCCAACACCCTGGACGAGCCACCGGCGCTGGCGGGCGATGTGCCGATGGGCCCCATCGTGTGGCTGGAGCCGGTGGAAGACGAAGCTTTGCGTGCGCGGCTGTGGCAGCGCATCGTGTCGGGCGACCGACCCAACCGGTTCTGATCGGTCCTGACCCATGGCCCGCATGAAATGGAGCATCGCGCTGAGGCTGGGGGCCCTGCTGGCCTCCTTTAGTGTGTTCGCGGCCATTCTGGCGGGCTACTACACGTTTGATTCGAGCCGTGAGCGCCTGCAGGGGCGGGCCGAGCGCTCGCTGCTGGCCACCACACAGGTGCTGGCGCGCCACATGCAGGCGGGTTTTGGCACGGTGGCGCGCGACACGGCCTTTCTGGCCGACGCCGCTGCCGTCGAGCAAGACCAAGCGCGGCTGGCCGACCTGTTCAAAGCCAACCTGCAGGCCCACCCCTCGTACCTGCAAATCCGCTTCATCAGCGCCAAGGACTATGGGCTGGAGCTGGTGCGCATCGACCGCCAGGGCGACAAGCTGGTGCGCGTGCCCGATGACCTGCTGCAGGAGAAGTCGCACTTCCCGTTCGTGTTCGAGGCCCTCAGCCTGCCCGATGGCGAGGTGTATGTGTCCGAGTTCGGCATCAACCACGAAGACGCCGCGCAGGAGGCGGCCGTGCCTGTGTTCAACATGGCGTCTCCCGTGGTGCAGGCAGGCCAGCTGCGGGGCGTGGTGGTGGTGCGGGTGGCGGCCGCGCCGTTCCTGCACAACTTCAATGCTGCCTTGCCCACGCCCTACGGGTTCTATCTGGGCAACCGCTGGGGCGACTTTTTGGTGCACCCGGACGCCGCGCAGACCTTCGGCTTTGACCGGGGCCAGCGCATCCTGATCCAGGAGTCGTTCCCGCAGGTAGCGGCGCTGGTCGAGGGGCGAGCCGAAGAGGCGGTGCTCAGCCAACCCGGTACCGACGACGAGGAAGCGCGCGTCTTTGCGTTTGTGCGCATGCCCTTTGGCAATGAGGACGAGGGGCGCTTCATGGTGGTGGGGCTCTCGCAGCCGCTGGCGGTGGTGCAGGGCGAGGTGCTGGACCTGGGGCGCAGCATCCTCAAGATTTTGCTGGTACTCAGCGTGGTGGGCGTGGCCCTGGCGGCCGGGGTGTCGCGCCTGGTCGCCCAGCCGCTGCAGGCCATGGTGAGGGCGGCGCAGGCGTTTTCGCGCGGGGAGTCCCACGGCGCGCTGCCGGTGCACCGGGGCGACGAAGTGGGCGAGCTGGCCCGCAGCTTCCAGGACATGGAGCAGCAGATCAGCCGCCAGCTGGCCGAGCTGAACCTGAGCCGCGACGCCATGGCCCACCTGGCGCACCACGACGCGCTCACCGGCCTGCCCAACCGCCGCATGTTCGAGCAGCGCCTGGCCCAGGTGCTGGAGCTGTCGCGCCGCAGCGGCCGCAGCTGTGCCCTGCTGTTCGTGGACTTGGACGACTTCAAGGCCATCAACGACACGCGCGGGCATGCCGTGGGCGACCTGGTGCTGCAGGCGGTGGCCCGCACCATCGTGGGCGCCGTGCGGCAGGTAGACACCGTCGCCCGGCTCGCCGGGGATGAGTTCACGGTGCTGTGCGAAAACGTGGATTCTGAAGAGGCTGCGCTGCAGATCGTGACCAAGCTGCAGCATGCGTTCGAGCCGCCGCTCGCCATCGACGGCGAGCCCCTGGCCGTGCGTGCCAGTATTGGCTTGAGCCTGTTCCCCCGCGATGCACAGGACGCGCGTGCACTCATGGCCAGCGCCGACGCGGCCATGTACCGCATCAAGCAGGGCCACAAGCGAAAGCTGTGAGGCTGCGTACTGCTGCAACCTTGCCTACCCGCCGGCCCGTGTTGCTTTCGTGTCAGCCTGCGGCGCTAGGCTGTGTGTCGTTCACCTTCTTGCACTGACCCATGACCTCCATCTTTGACCAGCACCTGCCCCGCAACGAAGCCAACTTTGCCGCCCTGTCGCCCCTGTCGTTCATCGAACGCACTGCCGAGGTCTACCCCGACCGCCTGGCCATCGTGCACGGCGAGCTGCGCCAGACCTGGGCCCAGACCTACGCACGCTGCCGCCAGCTGGCCAGCGCACTGACGAAGGCGGGCATCGGCAAGAACGACACTGTGGCCGTGATGCTGCCCAACACGCCCCCGATGGTGGAGGCGCACTTTGGCGTGCCCATGGCAGGTGCCGTGCTCAACACCCTCAACACCCGGCTCGACCCGGAGGCCATCGCCTTCATGCTGGACCACGGCGAGGCCAAGGCCGTGATAGTGGACCCCGAGTTCAGCGGCACCATGGCTAAGGCGCTGGCCCTGCGCACCGCCACCACGCCCTTGCGCGTGATTGAGGTGCAAGACGCCCTCTACGGCCCCGCCGTGCAAAGCCTGGGCGGCACCGACTACGACGCCTTTGTGGCCAGCGGCGACGCGGCCTTTGCCTGGAGCCTGCCCGCCGACGAGTGGGATGCGATTGCGCTCAACTACACCAGCGGCACCACCGGCAACCCCAAGGGCGTGGTCTACCACCACCGGGGCGCGGCCGCCAATGCCATCAGCAACGTGCTGGAGTGGGACATGCCCAAGCACGCGGTGTACCTGTGGACGCTGCCCATGTTCCACTGCAACGGCTGGTGCTTTCCGTGGACCATTGCGGCGCGCGCGGGTGTCAACGTGTGCCTGCGCCGAGTGGACGCACAGGCCATCTTCGACGCCATCCGCCACCACGGTGTCACGCACTACTGCGGCGCACCCATCGTGCACGGGCTGCTGGTGAATGCGCCCGAGGCCATGAAGGCGGGCGTTCCTGCAGGCGTCAAGGCCATGGTGGCGGGCGCCGCGCCACCGGCGTCGATGATCGAAGGCATGGAAAAGATGGGGTTCGATTTGACCCATGTGTACGGCCTGACCGAGGTGTACGGCCCGGCCACCGTGTGCGCCAAACACGAGGCCTGGGATGCCCTGGACATTGGCGAGCGCGCCCGCCTCAATGCCCGCCAGGGCGTGCGCTACCACCTGGAGCGCGACGTGCGCGTGCTGGACCCCGAGACCATGCAGCCCGTGCCGCAGGACGGCGAAACCATGGGCGAGATCATGTTCAAGGGCAACATCGCCATGAAGGGCTACCTCAAGAACCCCAAGGCCACCGACGAGGCCTTTGCGGGCGGCTGGTTCCACAGCGGCGACCTGGCCGTGCAGTACCCCGACGGCTACATCAAGATCAAGGACCGCAGCAAGGACATCATCATCTCGGGCGGCGAGAACATCTCGTCCATCGAGGTGGAAGACGTGCTTTACCGCCACCCTGACGTGTTGGCCGCCGCCGTGGTGGCCAAGCCCGACCCCAAGTGGGGCGAGACGCCCTGCGCGTTTGTGGAACTGAAGGCCGGTGCACAGACCACGCCCGAAGACATCGTGGCGCACTGCAAGAAGCACCTGGCGGGGTTCAAGGTGCCGCGCGCCGTGGTTTTTGGCGAGCTGCCCAAGACCAGCACCGGAAAGATCCAGAAGTTCGAGCTGCGCAAGCAGGCCGGGTCGGCAGCAGCCATCAACGTCTGAGAAGGCAATAGGGATCCTCTGCACAAATCACCGCGCCGTGCGCATCTGCGGACTCGGGCGGTCTGCCGCGTTGCAAATGCTCGCAATAGCTAAGGCTATTGCTGCGCTTTGCGCCTTGCAGCCCATCCCGATCCGCAGCGCGCACTTACCGCTCGATTCGTGCAGAGGAACCCTGGCGCCTTGCAGGGTAGGGCCGCGCGCGGTGTTTATCAATATGCTATCCAATTGATAGCTGATGGCGCATATTCCACTTGCGCATGCGCCGCTTTTGGCTTGAAAACCGGGGCCAGGGGCTCCTGGGTGCCCTGCGGCGCTGCCTGGGCTGGGTGTCAACGCCCTTCGTCCACCGCCTCGCGCCAGTCCCGCGCTGACATCCCCAGCTTTTGCGCAAACACGCGCGACAGCGCTGAGGGGTTGGCATAGCCCAGTTCGTGAGCGATGGACTTGAGCGACCGGCCCGCGCGCAGGTGGGCCTGTGCCAGCGTCAGCCGCCAGTGCGCGAGGTAGTCGGCTGGCGTGTCCCCCAACACGGCCTTGAAGCGTGCGGCAAACGCGCTGCGCGACATGCCCGCCTGCTGCGCCATCTGCGCCAGGCTCCATGGGTCGCCGGGCGTCTCGTGCAGGGCCGTGAGGGCGCGCGAGAGTTGCGGGTCGGCCAGGCCCGTCAGCAAGCCAGGGGGCATCTGCGCCTGCCGCGAGTGGTCCAGCAGCCAGCGCAGCAGCTGCAGCAGCACCACTTCAAACAAGCGGTCAGCCAGCACGCGGTGGCCGCAGCGCAGGCGGTCGGTTTCGGCAAACAGCAAGTCCAGCGACTGCTGCAGCCCGTCCACCGCGCCCAGCGGCAGCACCACCAGCGGGGGCAGGGCGCGCGCCAGCGGGTGGCTGGCGCCGCCATCAAAGTCCAGCGCAGCGCAGGTGAAGTCCGAACCCTCGGTGGGCGCGTTGTGAAAGAAGTGCTCCAGCGGCCGGGCATAGAACAGCAGGCTGGGCTCGCACACCTGAAGCCGCTCGGGCGGGCCCGCCTGGGGCTGGTGCGTGACCACCATCTCGCCCCGGCGCAGCACATGCAAAAAGCCCCGGCCCGGCGCCGCCGCAAAGTGCGTCACGCCGCACAGCGGCCCGTTGTGAAACAGGTGCGCACGCACCCGAAACCGTTCCAGCAGTGGGGACAACCGGTCGAGCGGGGTGGAGGCCTGCGCGGGTGTGGGAGCGCTTGGCGGCATGGTTTGGATGATTTGGTATGAATTATGGATTTTATGTGCCAAATGGTACTCAATGGCGCCGGACACTGCAGGGGTGCCGAGAACAGGCACAAGTTCTCACCAACCCTTCATGACCTTCAAGGAACACACCATGTCCGCTACTTCTTCCTCCGTCGCCCGCGTCCCCCTCGTTGACCGTACCGCCGCCACCGGCACTGTGCGCGCTGTGCTCGACCAGGTCCACGGAGCCTTTGGCGCCACGCCCAACATGTTCCGCGCTGTGGCCAATTCGCCCGCCGCGCTGCAAAGCATGTGGGGCGCGTTTGGTGCGCTGGGCGGCGGCGTGATCGGCGCCGCCCTGGGCGAGCAGATCGCCGTGGCCGTGGCCAACCGCAATGCCTGCGACTACTGCCTGGCCGCCCACACCGCACTGGGCCGCAAGGCGGGCGTGAGTGGCGAGGCCCTGGCCGCCGCGCAGGCGGGCGAGTCGGCCGACCCGCGCACGGCGGCCGTGCTGCGCTTTGTGCTGCAACTCGTCAACGAACGCGGCCAGGTCGATGCGGCCGATGTGCAGGCCCTGCGCGACCAGGGTGTGAACGACGAGCAGATCGTCGAGATCGTGGCCCACGTGGCGCTCAACCTTTTCACCAACTACGTGAACGTGGCGCTGGCCGTGCCGGTGGACTTCCCCGGCGTCAAGCTGCGCCCGGCGCGCTGAACGAGGGGGCGGCGCGCGTCTGGCCGGTGGGCCGGATGCGCGCCGCTTCTGTTGCTGCGGCTCGCGCAGTCCTGTGGCGACGCAATCGCAGGCAGCCTTGGCGAAAACCCATGCATGCGTTTTCTGCACGCATCACCGGCTGCAAAGTCGTTTGTCAGCCCGGCAGGCCTGCTGCACCATGGCCGCTCCCTTGCTACTCACCCGAAGGAAGCCGCCCCATGACCCCCGCCCGCGACGCGCACGCCATCGACACCCTGCCACGCCTGGAGGCCCTGCTGGGCCCGCTGAGCGATGCCTCCGTCCACAAAGAGCTGCCCTATATGCACCCTGCCTACCGCGCCATGATCGCGGCATCGCCCTTTGCCGTGCTGGCCACCACCGGCCCCGGCGGGCTGGACGCCTCGCCGCGCGGCGACCCCGCCGGCTTTGTGCAACTGCTGGACGACAAAACCTTGCTGCTGCCCGAGCGCCGTGGCAACAACCGCGCCGACAGCTTGCGCAACATCGTGGCCGACCCGCGCGTGGCGCTGCTGTTTCTTATCCCCGGCGTGGGCGAGACGCTGCGCGTCAACGGCCACGCGCGCATCAGCGTCGCGCCCGACCTGCTGGCGCGTTTTGTGGTCAACGGCCAGCCCCCCAAATGTGTGATCGTGGTCGATGTGCAGGCGGTGTACTTCCAGTGCGCCCGCGCCATCCAGCGCTCGCGCCTGTGGGATGCCGTGCCGCCCGGCACCGCACGCCCGGTGCCTACCCCGGGGGCCATCCTGGCGTCCATCACGCAGGGCGAGTTTGACGGTGTGACCTACGACCGCGAACTGCCAGCGCGCCAGCAGGCCACGCTGTATTGAACGGGCCCTGCGATCCGCCGCCACAGCGCTGCCCTCGCCGCCAGCGCACACAATGGCGGCTGGGTGCGCAGGGCTTGCGCTTCATGGGCTCATAGGCCGAACACGCAGATGCTTAAGGAGCGTGGGGCTCCGTGGGGCTTGAAGCCAGCCCCCGCGCACGTTCACACCAAGTGAGGGGGAGACATGGATTCCGTGCTGTTGATCGTGGCCCTGGGCGCAGTGGCCGCCGGGTTTGTGCAGGGCCTGTCGGGCTTTGGCTTTGGCATGGTGGCCATGTCGTTCTGGGCCTGGACGCTGGAGCCCCGCCTGGCCGCCCTGCTGGCCGTGTGCGGCGCGCTCACCGGCCAGCTGGTGGCGGCGGCCACGGTGCGCCGGGGTTTTGACGGGGCGCGCCTGCTGCCCTTTGTGCTGGGTGGCCTGGTGGGCATCCCCATCGGGGTGGCCGTGTTGCCCCGGCTGGACATGGACGCGTTCAAGGTCATCCTGGGCACGCTGCTGGTGCTGTGGTGCCCGGCGATGCTGATGGCCAAGAATCTGCCCCGCATCACCCGTGGCGGCCGCGTGGCCGACGCGCTGGTGGGCATGGCGGGCGGCGTGATGGGCGGGCTGGGCGGCTTCACCGGCGTGCTGCCCACGCTGTGGTGCACCTTGCGCGGGCTGGACAAGGACGTGCAGCGCGCCGTCATCCAGAACTTCAACCTGGCCATGCTGCTGGTGACCTTCATCACCTACCTGGCCACCGGCCTAGTCACCCGCGAGGCGCTGCCACTGCTGGCCATCGTGTTGCCCGCCATGCTGGTGCCTGTGCTGCTGGGTGCGCGTCTGTACCACGGTATCAGCGATGTGCGGTTCCGGCAGATCGTGCTGGGCATGTTGACTTTGTCGGGCGTGGCGATGTTGGTGGCCAGTCTGCCCAGGGTGCTGGTGCGGCTGGCGTAGGGTTCCATGCGCGTGGGCCGCCCCCGGTGGCCATCCTGTTGTCGACTTGCCGCACATGCCCCGCTACATTGCGAGGTGCATGGAGCAAAAAGATGACACCACGCGGCCACCGGACGCGAACGACCGTCTTGAGGCCGGGGCGCCGCGTCGCCGCTATCGCCTCGCCACGCCGCTGAGCCTGGCGATTGCGCTGGGCTGCATCGTTGCCGTGGCGGGCCTCTGGCTGGTCACGCTGCAGCGCGTGGCGTTCGAGCGCGAGCAGGCTGTGGCCTCGGCCATGCAGTCCAACGCCAACCTGGCGATTGCCTTCGAGCAGCAGGTGTTCCGCACCCTCAAGGCGGCCGAACAGGTGGCCGCCTTTGTGCGCGAGCAATACCTGCAGCAGGGCACCGACATCGACCTGCGCGACTGGGTGGCGCGGGGGGTGGTCCGCGAGCCCATGTTCACCATCATCAGCGTGGTCAACGACCAAGGCGACATCGTCAGCAGCAGCCAGGAGACCGGGGCCGTCAACTACAGCGACCGCGCCTTTTTCAAGGCGCTGCGGGCCAGCGATCGCGATGACCTGTTTGTGAGCGAGCCCGTGCTGGGCCGTGTGTCGGGGCAGTGGCGCATTCCGATGGCGCTGCGCATCGTAAGCGAGGGGGGGCGCTTTGGCGGCGTGGTGGTGATGTCGGTGGACCCAACGAACTTCACCGACTTTTACCGCCAGGCCGACCTGGGCGCGCAGGGGCTGCTGGAACTGGCGGGGCTGGACGGTGTGGTGCGCGGCCGCAAGGCGGGGGGCCAAATCAGCTTTGGCGCCGATGCGCGGGGCCTGCCCTGGTTTCAGCACCGCACGCAGGACCCCGAAGGCGAACTGATCGATGACGCAGGCGCGGTGGACGGTGTACCGCGCATCCTCAGCTACCGCAGCATGGCGGGCTACCCGCTGATGGTGACGGTGGGTTCAGCTTCGGATGAGGTGCTGGCGCCGGTGATGCAGCGGCGCGTTGACTACCTTGTTCTGGCTGCGGCTGCCAGCGTGGCGCTGCTGTGTTTTGGCGCGCTGCTCATCGTGGTGCTGGCGCGTCAGCGGGCCGTGGCCGATGCCCTGGAGTCCAGCGAAGGGCTTTTCCGCGCCACCTTCCACCAGGCGGCCACCGGTATCGCCCACATCACGCCCGAAGGCCGCATCCTGCGCGCCAACGACAAGTTCTGCCGCATGCTGGGCTATTCGCTGGAGGAGCTGCGCCAGCGCGACCTGTTTGCACTGAGCGACGAGGGCGAGCGCGAAGCCCTGCGCCGCTTTCTGGTGCGGCGCCTGGTGGCCCACTCGCCCGTGTTCTCTCCCGAAATGGAAAAGGCCTACCGGCGCAAGGATGGCGGCCTGTTGTGGGTGTATGAAGCGCTGGGCCTCGTCAAAGACGCCCAGGGTCACCCGGACTTTCTGGTGGTGGTGACGCAGGACATCAGCGCACGCAAGGAGCTGGAGATGCGCCTGTCGCACGACGCGCTGCACGACGCGCTCACGGGCTTGTCCAACCGCGTGATGTTCCACGACCGCCTGGCGCGGGTGCTTGAAACTGCCCGGCGCCACGGGCGGCACGCCGCCATTCTCTATGTGGATCTGGACGGGTTCAAGTCCGTCAACGACCAGTGGGGCCATGCGGCAGGCGACCTGTTGCTGCAGCAGGTGGCCCGGCGGCTGGAAGACTGCGTGCGCGCCGAAGACACTGTGGCGCGCCTGGGTGGGGACGAGTTCGGCATCGTGCTGGCCACCATCGAGCGGGCAGACCACTGCGAGGTCGTGGCCGGCAAGGTGCTGTCTGCGATGGACCAGCCTTTTGTGCTGGAGGGGACTGTTGCGCACATCTCGGCCAGTGTGGGTGCGGCGCTTTACCCGCGCCATGGCGCCGATGCCGATGCACTGCTGGCCCAGGCCGATGCCGCGATGTATGCGGCCAAGCAGGCGGGCAAGAACCGGTTCAGCATCGATACCGCACTGAGCTCACTGGCCGATGGGGGTGTTTCAGGTCCGGCGGGCTGATGAGAAGCCAGCCATCGAGGGATGGCTCTGGTGTTCTGCTCCTCATTGGGGAGCGTTGAGCGCTTTATCTATTGGCGCTAGCGGCCTGTTTTGTTCATATCACCGCGTCATGATCGGAAAGTCGCGCGCCGGCTTGTCCAGCATGCCGATCAGTTGCCGCAGGGCCTGCGTATCGCCTTCCATGCGCAGTGCGCCAGAGGCCACCAGCTCCTGCGGTGTGGCCTGTCCATTCATCAGGCGCAGGAAGGCGGGTTTGGTGAGCAGCAGCGTGGCGTCGGCGGGCCAGGGTGGTGTGCCCGGGCGGTGGTGCAGCACTGCATTCTCAATCCACAGACCATGGTTTTCTTTGGCATCAGTGAAGCGCAGAGCCACGGCCAGGCGCACGCCGTCCGCACGCGGGCCGTTGAGCGAGGCGGCCATTGCATCGAGGAACTGCGGGATGGGTGTCTGCATCAGCATGTCGGCCACCGCAGCGCGCGGGCCCGAAGCGCTGCGCTGTGCTGTGCCAGAACGCAGTTCCTGTGCGCCGGTCAGATAGAAGTTGCGCCAGGGCGCGGATTCAGCGGTGTAGCCCATCTGCTCAAAGCTGCGCGCCATGAGGTCACGCGCGGCAGTGTGGCCGCCATCGGCCAGCAGCACATGGCGCAATAGTTCGGCCGCCCAGCGGTAGTCGCCCGCGTCAAATGCTTGGCGCGCGGCCGCCACCGCAGCATCCACGCCGCCCGCCAGGGCCACGTAGCGGCGCGCGGCCTCCACAGGCGGCAGGGGGTCGAGCGTGGCGGGGTGCGCGTCGAACCAGCCCAGATAGAACTGCGCCACCGCGCGCACGTTGTGCTTGACGGTGCCGTAGTACCCGCGCGATGCCCACTGCGCCGCCAGCGTAGAAGGCAGTTGCACGGCATCGGCGATCTCGCCGGGCGTCAGCCCGGCGTTCAGCAGGCGCACCGTCTGGTCATGCAGGTAGCGATAGGTGTCCCGTTGCGTGGTCAAGAAGGTGTCGATGCGCTCGCGGCTCCACACGGGCCAGCCGTGCTGCAGGAAGACCACATCCGCACGACTGGCATGCGCAATGGTGCTGTCGATGTAGCGCGACCACGCCAGCGCATCGCGCACCTTGGCGCCGCGCAGGGTGTAGAGGTTGTGCAGCGTCTGCGAGACCAGCTCTGCCGCACCGAACGCGCGCAGGTCGGGCAGCTCGAACACCATCTCGGCGGGGGCTTCGGAGCCTGGTACGTTGTGAAACACGAAGCGCACGCCATCAATGTCGAGCGCCTGTGTGGGCTGGTCGATGAGCACGGTGGGCGGCAGGATGCCGATGCGCCCGACCGCCACGGCCATGCCCAGGCCGTTGTCCACCACGCCACGCGCATCGCGTGGCAACTGGCTGCCATACATAAAGCCCGCGCGACGCGACATGGCGGGGCCGAGCAGCACGTTCTCGCTGGTGGCCTCCTCCATGAAGCCCGCGGGCGCCACGATGGGCACGCTGCGTGCCTTGGCGTCCTGCGCGGTCAGCACGCCCAATGCGCCGCCGAAGTGGTCCACATGGCTGTGCGTGAACACCAGGCCCGAGACCGGCTGCGCGCCCAGGTGCTGGCGCGCGAAGGCGAGGGCGGCGGCCGCCGTCTCCTGCGTGGTGAGCGGGTCCACCACGATCCAGCCGGTGCGGCCCTGTATGAGCGTGAGGTTGGCCAGGTCGAACCCGCGCAGCTGCCAGATGCCCTCGCGCACTTGGTACAGGCCGGGTGTCTGGTTCAGGCGCGCATGGCGCCACAGGCTGGGGTGCACGGTGGCGGGGGCTTCGCCCCGCGCAAACTGCAGTGCATCGAAGTCCCACACCACCTGGCCCTGCGCGTTGCGAACCTGGCCACTGGGGCTGGCGATGAGGCCGCGGCGCGCGTCTTCGAAGCTGGCGGGCGCGTTCACGTCCAGAGCGCTTAGGGACGCAGCCTGGCGTGCACGCGTGGCGGCGGTTGCGTCCTGCCGGACATCGGTCACCTGGGCAAATGCTGCAGGTGCCAGGCCGAGCACGAGTGGCAAGGCCAGTGCCGCAAGCAGTGGGATGTTTCGCATAGGGGGAAACCTTTTTGAGATAAAAAGGCCTGAGGCGCACAATTTATATGCGCTGGCAGCTATCAAAATTGAAGTAATGCGTTGCCTGTCATGGACGGGTAGTGCCGGTGCGCGTGGGCCCGTTCACCCGTTCGCGCCGTCACATCGGCTCCAGCCTGATGCGTTTCATCATGGCTTCGGTGAAGCCGATTTCCTTGCCGAAGGCCCGTGTGAAGGTCTCGCCGTCTTGCGGGTTGACCATCCCGCCTTGCTCTTCGAGCGCGCTCACCACGGCGGGCTGGCGCAGGGCGGCTTCGAACGCGGCGCGCACTCGGGATACGACGGCATCGGGCGTGCCGGTGGGCACGGAGACGCCGCCCCAGGAGGTCAGCTCTACCCCGGGCAGGCCAGCCTCGGCCAGCGTGGGCACACTGGGCAGCTTGGGGTTGCGCGCGGGTCCGGTAACGGCCAGTGCGCGCAGCTTGCCCGCCATGATGTTCGAGTACGCAACGGCAGTGATGGGCGCGCCAAACGCCACCTGCTGGCCGAGCACCGCATTGACTATTTCCGACGCACCCTTGTACGGCACATGTGTGGCTTGGGCCTGGCTGACGCTGAGCATCATCTCCACCCCCAGGTGCGAGGGCGTGCCGACGCCGCCCGAGGCGTAGTCCAGCTTGCCGGGCTGCGCGCGCATGCGCGCTAGCAGGTCGGCCATGGAGCGGATGTCGCTTTGCGCATTGACGATGACCACCGTGTCCGAACTGGTGAGCCCGATCACATGGCGGAAGTCCTTGAGGACGTCGTAGCCCGGTTGCCTGTACATGCGCATGCTGGCCGCCATGGGCGAGCCGGCGTAGACCCAGGTGTAGCCGTCAGGCGCTGCCTTGGCTGCCTGACGCGCGCCCAGGTTCCCGCCCGCGCCGCCCTTGTTTTCGATGACCACGGGCTGACCCAGCTCCTTCGACACCGCCTCGGCCACGATGCGGGCCGTGGTGTCAGGGCCCGTGCCGGCGAGGTAGGGCACCACCCACTTGATGGGGCGTGCGGGCCACGGCTCGGCGGCCATGGCGGATGTGCTGGCCAGCAGTGGCAGCAGGATTGCAGCAAGCAGTACGCGGCGGCGCAACGGGGGGATGGGTTGATGGGTCATGTCTTGTCTCCGTGTCATTTTCTGTGAGGGTTGTCGTGGCGCGCTGTGGGCGGCGCAGCCGCTCAGGGGGATGCCATGAGCTCTTTCGCGATGGTGTTGCGCTGGATTTCGCTGGTGCCGGTGAGCACGCGGTACATGCGCAGCATGCGGAACAGGAACTCCACGCGCCGACCCTGCACGATGCCCTCGCCGCCATGGATCTGCACCGCGCGGTCGGCGATGCGAAAGGCCGCCTCCGAGCAGAACAGTTTGGCCATGGACGACTCCGCACGCGGCTCGGCGCCTGCATCAATCGCACGGGCCGTGGCCAGCATCAGCCCGCGTGCGGCGGCCCAGTCGGTCGCCATGTCCGCCAGCATGTGCTGGATGGCCTGGAACTGCCCGATGGCGCGGCCGAACTGGTGGCGCTGCTGCGCGTAGTCGCGCGCATCGCGCAGCGCCACCTGCGCCAGGCCCAGCATGGCCGGGCAGTGCAGCAGGCGGTTCACGCTGATGCGGCCCAGCGCCAACGCCAGGCCGCGCCCGGCCTCACCGATCAGATTGGCGGCGGGCACGCGCGTACCCTCCAGCACGATGTTGCCCGTGCTCGTCTGACCGGCCATGGTCTTGTAGCCCGACTCCACGCGCACGCCGGGCGCATGCAGGTCCACAAAGAAGGCCGTGACCTCGCGCTTTTTCGGGTCGGGGTCGTCGTGTGTGGCGGTGGACGCCATCAGCACTGCGTAGTCGGCAAACGGCGAGCCTGAGATGAAGCGCTTGGTGCCCGTGATGACGTAGTCGTCGCCATCGCGCACGGCGCGCGTCTGCACGTTGCCGGCGTCCGAGCCGGCCTCAGCCTCGGTCAGCGCGAAGCAGATAGCCATCTCGGCCTGCGCCACCGGCAGGATGAACTGCTGCATCTGGTGCGGCGTGGCCATGCGCGCCAGCGCGCCCACGCGTGGCGGGCCACTCAACTCGCCGAATACATGGGGGGCGAATGGCGAGCCGCTGGCGTAAATGGCTTCCTTGACCAGCACATGGTCCAGCGTGGACAGGCCCAGGCCGCCCATCTTTTGCGGCAGCGTCATGCCGTAAAAGCCCAGCGCATGCGAGCGCTTCCATACCAGCTGCAGCAAGGCCTTGTCGGGCGCATGCTCGTGGTCGATGCCATGCTCGCGCGCCAGCGCGGCCAGCTCGCCGTACAGAAACTCGTTGATGCGCGCAATCAGCTCGGCCGCCTGGGGCGAGCCTTCAAAAGGCATGCCGGGAAACAGCGGCGCGGGGAGGGGGGATGTGATGTCGTTGTTCATGTCAGGATTCCTTGTCGTTGGCTGTGACAGCGGGCTCTGGAAACTGGCGCAGGCCCAGACGAGAGACGCCGAGCAAGGGCCGCCCCGCAGCGCCTCAGGGGGATGTACCTAATTCACCATCCGCCCACGCCCTTCCCAGTACGGGGCCTGCACGGCGCGGCGCATCACCTTGCCGTTCGGGTTCTTGGGCAGGGTGGTGACGAACTCGATGCGCCGCGGCCGTTTGAAACCGCCCAGGTGCTGGGCGCAGAACGCGTCGATCGCCGCGGTGGTGTCGGCACCGGCCGCGCGGCCGGGCTTGAGCACCACATGCGCGGCCACGGCCTCGCCCCACTTGTCATCGGGCACAGCGAACACGCAGGCGTCGGCAATGGCGTCGTGCTGGTACAGCACCGCCTCCACCTCCGATGGGTACACGTTGAAGCCGCCACTGATCACCATGTCCTTCTTGCGGTCCACGATGTAGACGTAGCCCTCGTCGTCCATGCGGGCCAGGTCGCCCGTGTGGTAGGCGCCTTCCTTGAGCACTTCTGCCGTCAGCTCGGGGGCGCGCCAGTACCCCGCAAAGATGTCGTCGCCACGCACCACGATTTCACCGATCTCGCCGGTGGCCACGGGCTGGCCGTCGTCGCCCAGGATCTGCACATCGCATTCCAGAAACGGGCGCCCGCACGATGCCAGCCGCTCTGGCCGCGCCGCGCGGGCAAACAGATGGTCTTCCACCGACAGGCCGCACACGCCAGAGGTCGTCTCTCCCGCGCCGTAGCCTTGCTGCAGGATGGGCCCGAACACGTCCATGGCCTGCAGGATGCGCGCGGGCGCCATGGGGGCGGCGCCGTAGCCCAGGCGCAGCAAGTCCGGCAGGGGACGGTACTGGCCCTCCAGCTCGGTCAGCAGCATGTTGATCATGGTGGGCACCATGAAGGTGTGGGTCACGCGGTCGGCCCGCATGTCGGCGATGAAGCGCGGGGGCTCGAAGCCGTTGAACAGGCGGATGGTGACCCCCTGGCACAGCGCCGGCACCATCTGCATGCCCGATGCGTGGGTGATCGGGCCCACCAGCCCCAGGATGTGACCGGGCTGCTGCCCGTCCGAGCGGGTGAGGAACTTGCGCAGCTGCGCAAGGCGGTTGCCGAAGGTCTGCATGGCCGCCTTGAGCACGCCGGACGAGCCCGAGGTGTAGTGCAGCACGGCGACTTCGTCTTCGAACACGGCCACCGGGGCGAACGAGTCGCTAGCCTGGGCCAGTGCCGCTTCGTACCCTGTGGGGCCCGCATCGTCGGTCAGCAGCTGTTGGGGCATGGCGCCGGGCATGCATTGCGCCACATGCGGGCGGATGGTCTCGGCGCGCTCGGTGGTGGTCACGATCAGCGTCGCACCGCTGTTGGCGGCAATGGCGCCGACCTCGGTGGGCGAGAGCCGGGCGTTGAACGGCGCCTTGATCAGCCCGGCCTTGTAGCAGGCGATCTCGATCTCGACGACCTCGACACAGTTGGGCAGGTAGATGCCCACGCGGTCTCCGCGCTCCAGGCCGAGGCCCAGCAAGGCGTTGGCCAGGCGGTTGGTGCGCTGCTCCAGATCGGCATAGGTGATGCTGCGCGAGGGGCTCTTGACCGCCATGCGGCGGGCATGGGCGCGGGCGCTGCGCGCTACCAGCGCGCCGACGTTGGCAACAGCACGGCGATGGATGCCGCTGTGGGGGTTGGGGGTGGCGGTAATGGTTGTCTCCTGGAGTGCAGTCCCCTTTGGCGGGGGCTTGGCCGGACTGTTCCAGAAGACAGGGGTATCAGGGAAATACGGATTGCTGATCGATAGCCATCAATTGAATTGATGATCCGCAGACAGGCAGGTTGTCGGCGCGCTCCGGGAGCTTGCTTCAGAGCTCACTGGCGTCCTTGCCCTCACTGCGCTTGACGACCCATCGAACAGTGGAGCGGGGGGCGGGAACGCGTTGGGCGTAGACCTCCAGATCGCCGCGTGTCCATGCCGCGTAGCTGCCGCTGGGGTCGTTGGCGGCCGTTTCAGGGCCATAACTGGTGCGCCCGAACTGGAGCAGTTCCCCATAGGCAGCAGCGCCGCTGTCTGCCAGTTCGCTGGCATCGGCAACGAATTCCACCCGCCGTAGTTCGCGGCCCGCAAAAAAGAAGGTCTGCGCCCCTTCCAGGCCTGCGACGACGACCGGGGCCAGACGCCATTGGCCGACCAGCCCGCCGGACAGACGTTGTGGCCGTGGTACGTGCGCGATGCCAGGCAAGGCTTGGCGCAAGGCGTCTACTCCCATGCCCAGTTCAACGCCGTCCGGAAGCAGCTGGACAGGCGCATACCCTGCCGAAGGGTTTTGCAAGCGCACGGAGGGGGGGGTGGGCAGGGTGGTTTGCGCCTGCACGAACGCTGTGCAGGTGGCCAGTGCCAAAACGGCGCCCTGGCAAAAGCGCCGCATACGGCGGTTCGGGTCAAGGGGCATGGTTTGGAGGCAAGCGGTGGAACTCATCTTCGGATTTCTTGCCGGTGTGGTCGAGCCGATCCGCTGCCGGCAGGGCCGTGCCATAGCGCTGGGGTGCGGGTGGGCCCCTCTTGGTCGTAGAGGGGCACGTCGGGCTGGATCATGGGGGCGTTGCAGGTTGGACGATCTCTGCGTCCCATCGGCCGGTGATCACCAGGCGTTGGGCCACGGCGGCCAGTGCCTGCAACACTGCTTGCATCACGGCGTCTGTGCCCGAGTCCCGGTCGCGCTCAGGGGAGGTTGCCAGGGTGTAGGTGCGGATCATCTCCGGGTTGACCACCCGCGCTACCAGCCAATCGGAGCCCAAGGAGGGCGTGTCGCTCAAGGCGCACGCGGGGGTGAAGGTAAAGCCTGCGCCGCAGGCGTAGAGCGAGCGAATCACGCGGGCCGAGTCGTGCTCGTGCGCAACGTTCAACGCCGTACCGCGCAGCGTCCCCGCGTCCTCCACCTGCTGGCGGATGGAGAACCGGCGTGATTGCAATACCAGCGGTTGCGCGGCTGCGGCGGCAAAGTCGATGTCAGGGCGCGTGGCTGGCGTCGGTGCTTGCCCGTACGCGGGCGGAGGCTGAAGCAGCGCTCGCACCGAGCCGCTGGAGTCCTGCCCGCAGAAGTACATGAATTCCCGGGCGAAGGGTTGGCACACCAGGCCTTCGGCCTGGTGCGTGTCCACCAGGATCCCGATCTCCGCCCGCCGATCCAGCATGGCCTTTTTGACCATCAGGCTGAGGTCATCGAGTACAAAAACGCGAATGCGCGGGTGGGTGTCTTTCAGGTGCGCGAGCAACGGCCCCATGAGCAGGGACGCCAGCAGAAAAGGCAGGGCGATCGTGATAGAGCCTTCCGGCCCCTGCGGCAGACGCTGAATGCGTTCGCGCATCGCAGACGCGTCGCTCAGCAGGCGCCTAGCATCCTGGTACAGCTGCACGCCGGCCTGTGTTGGAGTGACGCCGATGTGCGAGCGCTCCAGCAATTGCGCGCCCAGCTCTGACTCCAGCTTCTTGATCTGGGCGGTGAGTGCCGGCTGGGCAATGTAGAGGCTGCCAGCCGCCCGCGAGAGGCTGCCGGCCTCGACCACGGCGATGAAGTAGCGCAGGCTTCGGAGATCCATGGGGCAAGAATGTAGCCGGGTCTGTCCTTGGCGCACGCCATGCCCGCCCAGGCGGCAGCGCACTCGGCGTGTAGCCCCTTTGTAGGCCGCGCAGCGCGGCCTTTAGTCGCCCATCACCACGCCCTCACGCCGTGGGTCCGCGCCCCCCAGCCACAGCTTCTTGCCATGTGCCTGCCCGCGGGTGATGGCTTGCAGGCCGCTGGTCATGTTCATCTCGCGCACCTCTGCGCCCCGGGCGCGCAGGGCTTCGACGGTGGCGGGCGGGAAGCGCTTTTCTTCCAGCAGCGTGGGGCCGTTCATCGAGCCGAAGTTGGGCAGGTTGATGGCCTGCTGGGGCATCAGGCCCCAGTTGAAGACGCCATACAGCGTCTTGGCCGTGTAGTGGATGATGGCCGCGCCGCCGGGGCTGCCGCCGCTCATCAGCAGCTCGCCCGTGGCCTTGTCGAACACCAGCGTGGGCGACATGGACGAGCGCGGGCGCTTGCCGGGCTGCACGCGGTTGGCGATGGGCTGGCCTTGCGCGTCGGTGGGGGCAAAGCTGAAGTCGGTGAGTTCGTTGTTGAGCAGGAAGCCTTTCACCATTTGGCGCGCGCCGAATTGGTCTTCGATGGTGGTGGTCATGGCCACGGCGTTGCCAAAGGCATCGACGATGCTGATGTGGCTGGTGCCGTACTCGGGCTGGTCGGGCATGGGGGCGTAGCTGGTCTTCACGGCGCCGGGGTTGCCGGGCTGGGCGACTTTCATGCTTTGCGCGCCGATGAGCTTGGCGCGGTCGGCCAGGTAGGCGGGCGCGAGCAGGCTGGTCCAGCTGCCGGCGGGGGGCTGCACAAAGTCGGGGTCGGCCACGTACTGGGCGCGGTCGGCAAAGGCCAGGCGGGCGGCCTCGGTGTACAGGTGCAGCCAGTCGGCCGATGGGATGCCGTCCTGCAGAGGCTTGGCGGCGGCGTCGGTGTTCTTCAGGATGCCCAGGATCTGCCCGATGGCGATGGCCCCGGAGCTGGGGGGCGGAAAGCCGCACACGCGGTAGTCCTTGCTGGCCACCTGGTAGTCGTGGCACAGCGCATCGCGCTTCTTGGGCTGGTAGCCCGCCAGGTCGGCCAGGCTGAGCTTGCCGGGGTTGGTGGGGTGCTTTTGCACCTTGTCCACGATGGCCTGGGCGATCTCGCCTTCGTGCAGGGCCTTGCTGCCTTCGGCGGCGATGCGGCGCAGCACGGCGGCAAGCTCGGGGTTGCGCAGGTTCACGCCCACATCGCGCGCGTCGCCATCGGCCTTGTAGAAGTAGGCGGCGGCCACGGGGTCCTTCTTGAGATGGGCGTCGGCCTTGACCAGGGTGTTGAGCCGCGCGCTGACCTTGAAGCCGCCCTCGGCCAGCGTGACGGCGGGCTGGAACAGCGTGGCCCAGGGCAGCTTGCCGTGCTGCTTGTGCGCCATCTCCAGCATGCGCACAGTGCCGGGCACACCCACCGAGCGGCCGCCCACCACGCCGTCGTAGAACGGCACGGGTTTGCCGTCGGCGCCCAGGAAGAGTTTTTCATCGGCGGCAGCGGGCGCGGTCTCGCGGCCATCGTAGGCCTCCACCACCTTGCCGTTGCTGTGCAGCAGGAAGGCACCGCCACCGATGCCGCTGGACTGGGGCTCCACCAGCGTCAGCACCATCTGCACGGCAATGGCTGCATCGACGGCGGAGCCGCCGGCCTTGAGGATCTGGTAGCCCGCGTCGGTGGCCAGCGGGTTGGCAGCGGCCACGGCGAACTTCTCGGTGGCCCAGCCCGGTTTTTCGGTGTAGCCGGACGAGCCCTCGGGCTGCGCGGGCACGGTGTAGGCGAACTGGGAGGGAGCGCTGGCGCAGCCCGCCAGGGCCACCAGGGTTGCGAGGGCCGCAGGGGCCAGCAGGTTGCGGCTGAACGGGCGGCGCAGGGGCGACGTGGCAGGCAGGGCAGTGGGTGACATGCGGGTCTCCTGTGGGTGCAAGCAGCGAAGCGGCCATGGTAAGGGGCCTTGCTGCAGCCTGCGAGGGCGTGCCAGGGGGCTGCTGGAGGGGTTTGCGCAGCGATTGAAGGTATTTTGTGGCGGTAGCGCTAGTGCAATATGCCTGAGAAGCTATCAAAAAGATAGTTGTTACCGACCGTCAGCGGCTGTTCTCCGGCCATCTCTGAGCCCTGGTGCGGCGTAGTGACAAGGGGCTCTCGGGCCTGGAGGCTTGCGCCACGCCCTATCAGGCCGCCTGGGGCCCCGCGCGGCCGTCTTCCACCACAAACCGGGCGAGCGTGGATGCGCCGCTGTCAGCGCGCAACGGGTCGTCCACCACGCGCAGCGTGGTGGTCCAGCGCGCGGGGGTGATGTCGGCCAGGCCATAGCCGCGCTGGTCGCAGCGTGCCAGCAGCACATGCGGGTTGTGGCGGACGATGGCGTCCACCTTGGCCTGCGTGGTGCCCGATCGCGAACTGATGGAAGTGCCGCAGAACTCGCTGGCCACCACGGCCGAGTCGGCGCGCGCGGCGTCTGCATGCACGCGGCAGACGTAGTTCTGGTGGATGTCGCCGCCCAGCAGCACCGTATTGCGCGGCGTGTGCCGGGCCACGGATTGCAGCAGGCGCTGGCGTGCGGCGGGGTAGCCGTCCCAGGCATCGGTGGGCACGGTGCCAGAGGGGTAGTGGCGTGGTGAGAACAGGGTCTGCTGTGCAATCACGCTCCAGCGCGTGGCCTGTGCGCTCGCCGTATCGGCGGCCAGGCCTGCGTCCAGCCAGCGCTCTTGCGCGCTGCCCAACAGGCTGCGCTGTGGCTGGGCCAGCTCAGCGCAGTCGGCGGGGCGCACAGCGGGTGCACTGCTGGCGTCGGGCGTGCGGCATGCTTGCCAGCTGCGGTACTGGCGGCTGTCGAGCAGGTGGATGTGCGCCAGCCGGCCCCAGCGCAGGCGGCGGTAGATTTGCAGCGCGTCCCAGCCCGTGGTGGACGCGGGACGCTGAAGGCTGGTCGCGCGCAGGGGCATGTTTTCGTAAAACGCCTGCCACGCCGCGCTGCGCTGGGCCAGAAAGGCGGCGCTGCCCGGGCCCTCACCACGGCCCGCATCGGCGGCGTAGTCGTTTTGCACCTCGTGGTCGTCCCACGTCACGGCCCAGGGGCAGTTGGCATGGGCCAGCTGCAGGGCCGGGTCGCTCTTGTGTAGGGCGTAGCGGTCGCGGTAGTCGGCCAGCGTGGTGGCGTGGCGCAGGCTGTGGGTGCGCGCCAGGTCGGTGGTGGTTTTGGGGGTGGCGTATTCGTAGATGTAGTCGCCCAGGAACAGCACCAGGTCCGGCTGGTCGGCGGCCAGATGGCGCCACGCCGCGTAATGCCCATGCTCCCAGCGCTGGCACGAGGCAAACGCCACCCGCAGCACCCCGGGCAGGTCGCCCGCCGCAGGCGCGGTGCGCGTGCGGCCCGTGGAGCTCACCGCGTCGCCCAGCATGAAGCGGTAGTGGTACCAGCGCGTGGGTTGTAGTCCTTGCAGCTCCACATGCACGCTGTGGCCCAGCGCAGGCAGCGAGGAGGCCTCGCCCTTTTGCACGATCTGGGCAAAGCCTGCGTCGTGCGCCACCTCCCACCGCACGGTGTGGGCCGCCAACATCTGCGCAGGGTCGGTCAGCAAGAGCCGTGTCCACAGCACCACGCCATCGGGTGCCGGGTCGCCGCTGGCGATGCCCAAGGCAAAGGGGTTGCTTTGCAGCGTGGGCGGGGTGCTCCAGGCCCAGCGAGGGAGGGCGGTGGCGGTGGCAGCCAGGGCTGCTTGTCGCAGAAACCTGCGCCTCAATTGCGGAGTCATCGCGGAGTGCTGGGTCGCCGCGCGGCGCTCAAAACTGGCACGGCCCAGGCCAGCGTCACCGCGCAAGGGCCGCCCCGCCGCGCTGGTGGCGTCCCCCCTCTGGGGGGAAGGCGCCGAAGGCGACACAGGGGGGAGGTAGTCAAGCCGCCATCACCCGATTTTTGCCAGAGCGCTTGGCCAGGTACATCGCCTGGTCGGCCCGCACGATGGCATCGGTACTGCTCTCGCTGTCGCCCAGCTGGGCAACGCCCGCACTGAAGGTGATGAGCACTTTCTCGGTACCTTGCAGAAAAAAGCGCGTGGTCAGCTCGCGCTGAAGGCGCGTCATGGCGGTCACGCCGGCCTCGGCCGTGGTGTCGGGCAGCACGATCACGAACTCTTCGCCGCCATAGCGTGCCAGCAGGTCCTGTGGCCGCATGACCTCGCGCGTGACCTGGGCCAGGTGCACCAGCGCAGCGTCGCCCCCGGCATGGCCCAGTCGGTCGTTGATGGTCTTGAAGTTGTCCACGTCCAGCAGCGCCAGGCACAGCGTCGAGCCCAGGCGGCGGGCTCGGGCAATCTCGCGCTCCACCGCCTCATCCAGGCCCTTGCGGTTGAGCGAGCCGGTCAGCGGGTCGTGGCGGGCCTGGGCGCTGGCGCGGTCCAGTTCTTCCTGCAGCTTGGCGACCTCGGCGCGCTTGGCCTCGGTGCGCTCGCGCAGGTCTTGCAGTTCGTCGTGGGCCACGCGGCTGTCCAGGGCCATGGCCCGGGTGGCGGTCATCACCTCCTGCAGCACCGGGGCAATCTCCTGCAGGGTGCTGGCTTTACCAATCAGGTCGGCGCAACGTTCCATCGCACCCTGGTACGAGGTGCTGGACGCGGTGATACGTGCCAGCCGCTCGATGAACGTGGCCAGCATTTCCTTCATCTGCTCCTGTGCCTCCAGCGACCGTGCCTTGGCTTCGGTCTGCTTGAAGATCACATCCTTGAGCCGGCGCTGCACATCGTCCAGCCGTCGCAGCGTCAGCGGCGGGGTCGATGCGCTCATCAGCGCCTCGGCCTGGCCCTGCAGCCAGCGGTCGTCCACGCTGAGCACGGCAATGTTCTCGAAGATCATGTGCAGCAACTCCAGCAGGCTGGTGCGGATGGAAGCCTGCTCTTCGGTGGCAAACGACAGGCGGTAGCTGAAGTTGCCCAGCATGGGCTGCGCGGTGGCCAACAGGGGCGCAGGCTCGCGCAGAAAGGTGACGAGCTTCTGCGCCATGTCGATGACGCGGGGGTCGTCGTCGCCCAGCGCGGGCAGGGTGTTGTCGATCAGGCGGGCCAGGGCCTCGGCAAACTCGGCGGGCAGTTCGCCCAGCGCGGAGGGGGCATCGGCAACTTCGATGGGTTTGGACGCGGTGGCCGGATGCAGGCCCAGGTTGGCATACCCCACCATCACGCTTTGCAGCGATGTCCAGTCCCTGGTGATGATGGCGCGCTCAAATTGTCCCAGCAGGCGCTTTTGGGCGGGTGTCTGGCCGGGCAACACGCGCTGGATGCTGCTCAGCGGTCCCTCGGGAAAGGGTTGCGGGCTGCGGACGCCCGCTATTTCATCGTAGATCGCGAGGTAGTTGTCTGGCGTGGGGGGCAGTCGGCGTGCGGCCAGCTGTTTGAGCGTCTCGCGCGCGATCTCGGAAGGTGGTCGGTCGGCCATGGGCGGGCACCAGTGTCAGGAGGCTGGAATGCGCAAGTGTGACACAGGCAAGGCGCTGCAAGTGCTGGCATACCGGGCCGGGCGGGTGTGCCCGTTAAGAACGTGTAGACGATCCCCTGCGAGATCGCGAACACGTTCTAGGTGGGGCAGGCAGGCCGTCAGTTCACCATGACCAGCTTGCCCATCACCCCGCGCGAACCCATGTGGGCATAGGCCGCGGGCAGTTCAGCCATGGGCATGGTGCGGTCGATCACCGGCTTGATCTTGCCCTGCGCGTACCACTGCGCCAGCTCGCCCATCATGGCGGCGTTGGCCTTGGGCTCGCGCTTGGAAAAATCGCCCCAGAACACGCCGACGATGGACGCGCCCTTGAGTAGTGCCAAGTTGAAAGGAAGCGCCGGGATGGGGCCTGAGGCAAAACCCACCACCAGGTAGCGGCCGCGCCAGGCGATGGAGCGGAAGGCGGGCTCGGCAAAGTCGCCGCCCACGGGGTCATAAATCACGTCGGGGCCCTTGCCGTCCGTGAGGGTCTTGATGGCCTCGCGCAAGTTGTCCTTGCTGTAGTTGATGGTGGCGTCAGCCCCGATGGAGGTGCACAACGCGCACTTTTCGTCGCTGGAGGCGGCTGCAATCACGCGTGCGCCCATGGCCTTGGCGATCTGGATGGCCGAGGTGCCCACGCCACCTGCGGCGCCGAGCACCAACACGGTCTCGCCTGCCTTGAGCTGGGCGCGGTCCACCAGAGCGTGGTGCGACGTGGCATAGATCATGATGAAAGCGGCCGCATCGACATGCGAGAACCCGTCAGGCAGGGGCATGCACAGCGCGGCGGGTGCGACGGTGTGGGTGCCAAAGCCGCCCGTGCCCGACAGGCAGGCCACGTTCTGGCCCACCTTGAGGTGCGTGACGCCTTCGCCCACGGCGGCCACCACACCCGCGTATTCCGAGCCGGGCACAAAGGGCAGCGGCGGCTTCATCTGGTACTTGTTCTGCACGATGAGCAGGTCGGGGAAGTTCAGGCTGGCGGCCTTGATCTCGATGAGCACCTCGCCCGCCTTGGGGGTGGGGGTGGGCAGCTCCGTCCAGGTGAGCGCCTCGACGCCGGTGGGGTTGGTGCAAAGCCAGGCATGCATGGGGAAGTCTCCTGTCGGTCGGTCTTGTCAATGATGGTCCGCATGATAGGTGGGGCGCTGGCGTGCCGGATGTCCCACGAGCGACGGGCCGCTGCGTACCCGAGTCGCCACGCGTGCTCGCCGGTGCGGCAACGGCCTGCCCACCTACAATCCGTTGCAACCTCTCCCCAGACCATGAAGATTCTGATTTCCAATGACGACGGCTTCCAGGCGCCCGGCATCGTGGCGCTGCATGACGCGCTCAAGACCCTCGACGGGGTCGAGGTGGAGGTCGTTGCGCCCGAGCACAACAACAGTGCCAAGTCCAATGCGCTGACACTGCATTCGCCGCTGTACGTGCACAAGGCAGCCAACGGCTTTCGCTACGTGAACGGCACCCCGGCAGACTGCGTGCACATTGCACTCACCGGCTTGCTGGGCTACCGGCCCGATCTGGTGGTGTCGGGCATCAACAATGGCGCCAACATGGGCGACGACACCATCTATTCCGGCACGGTGGGGGCGGCCATGGAGGGGTATCTCTTCGGCATTCCGGCCATTGCGTTCTCGCAGGTGGATAAGGGCTGGGCTGAGCTGGAGGCCGCTGCGGCCAAGGCGCGTGAGCTGGTGGCGCAGATGCGTGCGCAGCAACTGGTCAACGAAACCCCCTGGCTGCTCAACGTGAACATCCCCAACATGCCGCTGGAGGCCTTGCGCCCGGTCAAACTGTGCCGTCTGGGGCGCCGCCACGCAGCAGAACGCGTCATCGTGCAGGAAAGCCCCCGGGGCGAAGCCATGTACTGGATCGGCGGCGCTGGCGCCGCCAAGGACGATGCTGAGGGCACGGACTTCCATGCCACGGCGCAGGGCCATGTGTCTATCACGCCGCTGAAGGTGGACCTGACCGATCACGACAACCTAGGCTACTGGGCGCAGACCGCCGCCCGGTTGGCGACAGGGGCGGCTGCCGCCCCTGGGGCGTGATGCAGCGCCGCCCAGGGTTCCCGGCCAAGCTGCCTGTATCCGGCAACGCCGCAGTGGGCAAGCCGCTGGTGCCGTCCCAGTCCGCCGCTGTGCGCAAGCCAGCCGTCGCCCCAGCACCCGCCGGGGTGGGGCTGGACTCGTCGGCGGTCCGGGCGCGCATGGTGCAAAAGCTGGCGGCGGGCGGCGTCACGTTGGCCCCTGTGCTGCAGGCCATGGGCGCTGTGGAGCGCCACCGTTTTGTGGACAGCGCCCTGGTCAATCAGGCCTACGAGGACACCAGCCTGCCGATAGGGCTGGGCCAGACCATCTCCAAACCCAGTGTGGTGGCGCGCATGTGTGAACTGCTGCTGGGCGCAGAGAGCGCGCGCCAGGGCGGGCTGGGCCGGGTGCTGGAAATTGGTACGGGCTGCGGCTACCAGGCCGCAGTGCTGAGTCTGCTGGCCCGCGAGGTGTATACCTTGGAGCGCCTGCGTGGCCTGCACGACAAGGCGCGTGACAACCTGCGGCCGTTCCGTCTGGCCAATGTGCACCTGATGTTTGGCGACGGCATGCTTGGGTATGCCAAAGGGGCTCCCTATGCAGCCATCATCGCTGCGGCCGGGGGCGATGCCGTGCCGCTGGCTTGGTGCGACCAATTGGCCGTGGGGGGGCGTCTGGTAGCGCCCATGGCGCTGTCCGGTGGGCAGCAAATGTTGCTCGTGATCGACAAAACCCCGCACGGATTGAAACAAAACGTGCTCGAGCCCGTGCATTTTGTCCCCCTAAAATCGGGGATTGCGTAAAGGGAATTGCTTATGTTCGTATCGCGTGGTCTTGTGGTGGGTTTTACCGTGGCAATGGCGGGGCTGGTGCTCTCCGGCTGTGGCACCCGCATGAACAAGGCTCCTGTGGAAGATCGGGGCACCTCTTCGTCGTCCTCGGCTCCGGCGCCCGCAACACAGCCGGGCGTGGTGGTGGGTACCCCCATCAAGCCCCTGCCTGGCGCAGAAAACGCCGGCAAGCCGGGCTACTACACGGTCAAGCCTGGGGATACCCTGATTCGCATTGGCCTGGAGTCCGGGCAAAGCTGGAAAGACATCGCCCGTTGGAATAATCTGGAGAACGCCAACCTGATCGAAGTCGGTCAGGTGCTGCGCGTGCTTCCTCCGTCTGCAGCACCGGCAGCGGTGGCCTCTGAAAGTGGCGTGGTGACGCGCCCGGTCACGTCGTCCTCCGTTGCTCCTGCCAGTGCACCTGCTGCCGCTCCTGCATCGGCGGCCAGCGGCGCCAAGCCAGCCGCCCCTGCCGCGTCGGGCACGGTGGTGGCGGTGGCCCCAGCATCCCCTGCGCCTGCGGCAGCCCCAGCGGGCGAGGATGATCTGGCGTTCATCTGGCCCGCGTCGGGTTCGCTGATCGCGGGTTTTGACGAAGCGCGCAACAAGGGTTTTGATATCTCCGGCAAGGCCGGCGACCCGGTGCTGGCAGCGGCGGATGGCCGCGTGGTGTATGCCGGAGCAGGCCTGCGCGGCTATGGCAACCTGGTCATCCTCAAGCACAACAACACATTCCTGACGGCTTACGCGCACAACCAGTCGTTGTTGGTCAAGGAAGACCAGGCCGTGCGCAAGGGGCAGAAGATTGCCGAGATGGGTAACACCGACGCTGATCGCGTCAAGCTGCACTTTGAAATTCGCCGACAGGGCAAGCCGGTTGATCCCACGCGCTACCTGCCATCGCGTTGAGTCCCATGGCGGATCACTCGCCGGGCGGTGGTCCCGATATGCCCTTGAGTGGTGTGGGGCTGGAGGGGGAATCCCTCCTGCTGGCTGAGGAGTCGGAGGCGCTGGCAGAGGCAGAGAGCGAACTGCGTTCGCTGCAGATAAGCCTAGCCCAGCATGCCGAGCGGCTGGACCGCGCGCTGGTGGATCTGGTTCCGGAGTTCTCGCGTAGCTATCTGCAGCAACTGTTGGCCCAGGGGCTGGTCAGCCTGAATGGCAGGCCGGCTCTCAAGGCAGCCGCGCGGGTCAAGGCCGGCGACCAAGTGGTGCTGGAAATGCGGCCCACGCTCCAAAGCCAGGCCTTCCGGCCCGAGCCGATGGCTATCGATGTGGTGTACGAAGACGAGCACCTGCTGGTGGTGAACAAGCCCGCAGGCCTGGTCGTGCATCCTGCACCAGGCAACTGGAGCGGCACCCTGCTCAACGGCCTGCTGGCCCGCGACAACAAGGCACTTCTGGTACCCCGGGCGGGCATCGTCCACCGTCTGGACAAGGACACCAGTGGCCTCATGGTGGTCGCCCGGGACCGTGCGGCCATGGACGCTTTGGTGTCCCTGATTGCCGAGCGCAAGGTCAAACGCCAGTACGTGGCCATGGCGCATGGTGCCTGGGCCGGGGCACCGACCCGCTCGGTGGATGCTCCCATCGGGCGTGACCCACGAAACCGCCTGCGCATGGCGGTGGTGGACCTGGCGGTGCACCCGGGCAAAACCGCCCGCACCGATTTCGTTTGTCTTGAGCGGGCCGAGCAGGGGTGCTGGGTGCAATGCACCTTGCACACGGGGCGCACACACCAGATCCGTGTGCACATGGCCTCGTTGCGCCACCCGCTGGTGGGTGATGCCCTGTACGGTGGTGCGCCGGTCGGGGCCTTGCAACGCCAAGCCCTGCATGCCTACCGGTTGGCTTTTGCGCATCCCGTGTCGGGTGTGGCCCTGGAGTTTCGCGCCCCTGTGCCAGCCGATATGCGCGAGGCACTGTCAGAATGGGGCCTGGGCTACAATGCGCCCTGACCGGTTTCGCCGGGCCTAGCCTGCTGCTGGAATCCCGCCAGGCTCTACCAACGCTCCAGCGCCATTGCGCGGCGCCCCAATGATTGCCCCTGCTGTTGATGTGACACCCGTTGCAACGCGTGGCACTTTTCCAGGAATCGCTGAACCATGAACACGGTGGATGCCAAAAGGGTCCTCGAAACTGCGTTGATCTGCGCGCAGCAGCCCGTGCCTGTGCGCGAGTTGCGTGTGTTATTCAACGATGCGCTGGGGTCCGACACCCTCAAAGTGCTGCTGCAGGAGCTGCAGCTTGACTGGGCACAGCGCGGGGTAGAGCTGGTGCAGGTGGCGACCGGGTGGCGGTTCCAGAGTCGTCCCGAAATGCGGGAGTACCTGGACCGTCTGCACCCTGAAAAGCCGCCACGATACACCCGTGCCACGATGGAGACCTTGGCCATCATTGCCTACCGGCAACCCGTCACGCGCGGCGATATCGAGGACATTCGCGGCGTGACGGTCAACAGCTTGATCATCAAGCAGTTGGAGGACCGGGGTTGG
The DNA here is from genome assembly GCF_001428225.1 of Acidovorax sp. Root70. Classification (NCBI taxonomy): domain Bacteria; kingdom Pseudomonadati; phylum Pseudomonadota; class Betaproteobacteria; order Burkholderiales; family Comamonadaceae; genus Acidovorax; species Acidovorax sp. Root70. The sequence continues at coordinate 18,809 of NZ_LMHQ01000008.1, read as the reverse complement.
GTGGAAGTCATTGGCCATCGTGAAACGGTGGGGCGCCCGGCGCTGTTTGCTACCACCCGCCAGTTTCTGGATGATATGGGCTTGCAGTCGCTGGACCAACTGCCGGTGCTCGACGACCCAACGGGCAGCGTGAATGTGCTGGAAGCCATGGCCGCAGCCGCTCAAGGAGCCTTGGAGTCCGAGCCCGATCTGCTGGCGGTGTTGCCGCAGGAAGCCAGCAGCGCGCAGGAGCCTCTGGGGGCTATCTCTGGTGAGGGCAGTGTGCAGCCCGTAGATGATTTTTTTGAGAATGTGGAGACTGATCTCCGCGTCGACCATGGTGATGCCCCAGGTGGCATCCAGGGAAATACTTGATGAACGACTCGACCCCCGAAAATCCGGCTGAACTGCCTGGGTTGAATGCTGCTGACGCGGTGCCTGCGGCCAAAAAACCGGCAGCGAAGCGCGCCCCGCGCAAGAAAGCGGCCCCAGGCGCCGTTGAGGCGGCCGGGCTCGAAGCCGCGGCTGTGGAACCTGTTGCCATTTCAGGCCCTGCGTCTGACGCGCCCGTGGCCGAAGCGCCAGCGCAGGAGGTGCGGGCAGCGGTCGTGGAATCTGAGTCGACTGCTCTGGTCTCTGCGGCAGAAGGCGAAGGCGGCCCCTTGTCGCAAGAGCGCAGCCCCCGCGACGAAATTCGCCGACGTTCTCCACATCCTGAGGGGGCTGGGCGTGACAAGCGCAAAGCTGCGGCCGCGGTAGAGGGCTACCAGTTCGAAGACGTGGTGTCGGGTCGATTCGACGAAGAGGACGCCTCTGCAGACGCGGTGCCGCCCAAGCGGGTGCTGTTGCCACAGGTCGAGACTCCCAAATTGCACAAAGTGCTGGCCCAGGCCGGCCTGGGGTCGCGTCTGGAAATGGAGCAGTTGATTCTGGAGGGGCGCATCTCGGTCAATAACGAGCCCGCTCACATCGGTCAGCGCATTCAATTTGGCGACCAGGTCAAGGTCAATGGCAAGCCGATCCGCTACCGCATTGATCCACCCCCAGCGCGCGTGATTGCCTATCACAAGCCCGTTGGTGAGGTCGTTACCCATGACGATCCGCAAAACCGCCCCACCGTCTTTCGCAAGCTGCCCCGGCTTATGCAGGGCAAGTGGCAGTCCGTAGGACGCCTGGATCTGAACACTGAAGGCCTGCTGTTGTTCACCAGCTCGGGCGAGTTGGCCAACAAACTGATGCATCCCCGTTTCGGCTTGGAGCGCGAGTATGCCGTGCGCGTGCTGGGTGCTCTGAGCAACGAGGAAAAGCAAAAGCTGCTGGACGGTGTGCGCCTGGATGACGGTATGGCATCGTTCGGCTCCATCGAAGATGGCGGTGGAGAGGGTTCCAACTGCTGGTACCGGGTGACCATCTCCGAAGGGCGCAATCGTGAAGTGCGCCGCATGCTCGAATCCGTGGGCCATGCCGTCAGCCGCCTGATCCGCATCCGTTACGGCGCGATGGTGTTGCCGCGCGGTCTCAAGCGTGGAGCCTGGCTGGAGCTGGACGAGAGCGATATCCGTGCCCTGGTTCAGGCTGCAGGCGCCGGGCGCCCGGCGCCCGTTGAGGGACACTCCGAAGGGGGCGACGCTGGCGGGCGTAGCGGCAAGCCTCGCAACCGTGGTCGTGGTGGCCCACGGGGTGATGGCGCGCGCCGCGATATGTCGCAACCGCCGGTCCCAGGCGGACCCCGTGGGCAGAAGCCGCGCCGCGATGGAGGCCAGAGCGCTGCCCGTGGCAACAACAGCGCTGCTGGTGGTGATCGCCAGCGGGGAGGTGCGGCGCAGCCCGATCCGATGAAAACTTCCGTGGGTTACATCGGCATGGACAGTCTCTCTCGCCACCGTCAGGACAAACGCCGCCCCGGTGGCGGTGGTCCCCGGCGTGGAGGTGGTGGGCGCTGAGCGCTACTTCCGTCACACTCCCCGGTTAGAATCGAGGGCTTTGTCCGATGGACAAACGAATCACAGCAACAACCATTCAGGAAATCAACATGGCAATCGAACGCACTCTCTCCATCATCAAGCCCGACGCAGTGGCCAAGAACGTCATCGGTCAGATCTACGCACGCTTTGAAGCCGCTGGCCTCAAGGTTGTGGCAGCCCGCATGGCTCACCTGTCCCGCCTGGAAGCCGAACAGTTCTACGCAGTGCACAAAGCGCGTCCTTTCTTCAAGGACCTGGTGGACTTCATGATTTCCGGTCCCGTGATGATTCAGGCCCTGGAAGGCGAAAACGCCATCCTGAAGAACCGCGAACTCATGGGTGCTACGGACCCCAAGAAGGCCGAAGCCGGCACGATTCGCGCTGACTTCGCTGACAGCATCGACGCCAACGCTGTGCATGGCTCCGACGCCGCTGAAACAGCCCAGGCAGAAGTGGCTTTCTTCTTCCCCGGCCTGAACATCTACTCGCGCTGAGATGCTGATGCTCCCCATGCCTGTTCCCGTCATTCCGGGGAGTCTGCGTCATGGGGCTGGTTGTGCCCGCTCCATGGAGAGCTCGGCACCATGAGCACGAACCTGCTGGAGTTTGACCTCGACGGCTTGGCTGAGTTCTGTGAGCGGCTGGGGGAGAAGCGGTTTCGCGCTACCCAGTTGTTTCGCTGGATCCACCAGCGCGGTGCCAGTGAGTTTGATGCCATGAGCGATCTGGCCAAAGCCTTGCGCGACAAACTCAAAGGGTGCGCGCGGGTGGAGGCTTTGCCCGTCATCTCCGAGCATGTCTCTGCAGACGGGACGGTGAAGTGGCTGTTTGATGTGGGTGATGGTAATGCCGTCGAGGCAGTGTTCATCCCTGAGGATGACCGCGGAACCCTCTGTGTGTCATCGCAGGCGGGCTGTGCGGTAGGCTGCCGTTTTTGTTCCACAGGCCATCAGGGCTTCAGCCGCAATCTGACCGCGGGCGAAATTGTTGCCCAACTGTGGTTTGCCGAGCATTCCCTGCGGAAACGCCTGCAGACAGAAGACCGCGTGATCTCGAACGTGGTCATGATGGGCATGGGTGAGCCGCTGCAGAATTATTCGGCACTGGTGCCTGCGCTGCGGGTCATGCTGGACGATCACGGTTATGGCCTGTCGCGGCGCCGTGTGACGGTATCGACCTCGGGTGTAGTGCCCATGATGGACCGTCTTTCGCAAGACTGCGCCGTGGCATTGGCTGTCTCTCTGCATGCGCCTAATGACCCCTTGCGGGACAACCTGGTGCCGTTGAATCGCAAGTACCCGATTCATGAGTTACTGGATGCTTGCAAACGCTACCTGGAGCACGCGCCCCGAGATTTCATCACTTTCGAGTATTGCATGCTCGACGGTGTCAATGACCAAATGGATCATGCCCGTCAGTTGATCGATTTGGTGAAGCGCAGTGGCATCCGCTGCAAATTCAACCTGATTCCTTTTAATCCTTTTCCTGCGTCGGGGCTGTTGCGTTCGCCGCAGAATCAGGTGCTGGCTTTTGCCGAGGTCTTGAGCGATGCGGGCATCGTTACCACGGTGCGCAAGACGCGCGGTGATGACATCGATGCCGCATGTGGTCAGTTGGCGGGAGACGTCAAAGACCGCACCAGGGCTGCTGAGCGCATGGCAAAGCAGCGCACAATCGTGCTCAAACCGGTGACTTGATCAGGCAGTCGGCAAACTTCAAGGAGGCTCTACATGGCGGGATTGGTTGGACGCTGGCAGCATTTTGGCCGCTGGACACTCACGGCATGCAGTGCGGTGGTTTGCGTATGGGGGCTTCAGGGGTGTGCGACAAACACCTCGTCTGCCGTCAGTGACGCCGATGCAGGTCTGGTGACGCCGTCCGATGAGCCAGAGTCGCGGCGCCGCGCACGCATTCGGCTGGAACTGGCCTCCAACTATTTCGAATTGGGACAGACGGCGGTTGCTCTGGACGAGGTCAAGCAGTCGCTGGCTGCGGACCCTTCCTATGCCGACGCGTTCAATCTGCGTGGCCTGATTTTCATGCGCCTGAGTGACTATGCGCAGGCGGAAGACAGTTTCCGCCGCGCCCTTTCGTTGCGGGCGAACGACTCCAACGTACTGCACAACTACGGCTGGCTGATGTGCCAGCAGCAAAAGTACGTGGAGGCCGACCCGTATTTTGTGCGTGCCATTGCCAATCCCGCGTATACCGCCCGAGGCAAAACGTGGATGGCCCGGGGCCTGTGCCAGTCGGGGGCCGGACAGTTCCCTGAAGCGGAGCAGTCGTTCCTGAAGGCCTATGAATTTGATGCTGCGAATCCGGTAGTGGGTTACCACCTCGCAGCTCTTCTGTTGCGGCGCAACGAGTTGTCGCGCGCGCAGTTTTACATTCGACGACTCAACAACAGTGATTTCGCCAATTCCGAATCGCTGTGGCTGGGCATCAAGGTGGAGCGCGCTTTGGGCGACACCGTGGCAATGAGACAACTGGCTGCCCAGTTGCGCAAGCGCTTCCCGGACTCCCGGGAGCTGGGTGCATACGAACGCGGGGCTTTCAATGAGTGAGGTGGCAGAGAGTGGAATGACAGCGGGCGGGTTGCTCAAAGAGGCTCGGCAGGCGGCAGGCATGCACATCGCGGCTCTGGCTGTTGCACTGAAAGTACCCGTCAGCAAATTGGAGGCCCTGGAGGCGGACAACTACACGGTGCTGCCAGACACCGTATTTGTCCGAGCGCTCGCGTCGAGCGTGTGCCGAACCCTCAAGGTGGACCCTGCGCCTATTTTGTCTTTGTTGCCGCAAAGCCAGAGCCCTCGCTTGTCCGTGGACAGTGCTGGTATCAACGCGCCTGTGAAGGGGAGTGCGGGCAAATCGTCTGCTTCTTCATCGTCTTCGTTCGGTGGGGCAGGGTCTACCTCGCGTCCTGTGGTGCTGGTGGTTCTAGCACTGTTGGTCGGTGCCCTGGTTTTGTTCCTTTTTCCACGGCATTCCACGCCGGTGGATGTCGCTATTTCGACGCCCGGTGCCGTGCCTGACGCCTTGCCTTCTGGTCCTGCCGAGCCAACACCCGCGATGGAGCCCTCGGCTCCACAGAGCCCTGCTGAGGCGGTGGCTGCTGTTCCGTCCGCTGCGGTCGCGGCGGCTCCGGCGCCTGCTGCCGCTGCAAGCAACGCAACGCCTGGCATGGCAGTTCCGGCGGATGTGGGCGCTGAGGCTTCGACCGGCGCGTTGGTGTTGCGCGCACGCGCTTCATCCTGGGTGCAGGTTCGAGACGCCAATGGCGCACTGGCATTGCAACGCAACCTGGCGGCGGGAGAGTCGGTGTCGGTGTCGGCGCCCACTCCACTCGCGGTGATAGTCGGTCGCGCGGATGCTACCGAGGTGATTGTTCGTGGAAAGCCGTTTGATCTGACGGCGGTCGCTCGTGAAAACGTGGCGCGTTTCGAGGTGAAATAGTGGAAAACTCCCCGCTTGATTTTGGACCAGTGGCGATTGCATCGCCGTTGCCTCGGCGTTCGCGTCAGGCAAAGATCGCCTGGGGGTCGCGTGTTGTGACCGTAGGCGGTGACGCCCCTGTGCGGGTGCAGTCCATGACCAATACCGACACAGTCGACGCCATCGGGACGGCGATCCAGGTGAAGGAGCTTGCCCAGGCGGGTTCGGAGTTTGTCCGCATCACGGTCAATACCCCCGAGGCGGCGGCGGCGGTACCTTACATCCGCGAACAGCTGGACCGCATGGGTGAAAGTGTTCCGTTGGTTGGTGATTTTCATTACAACGGACACCGCCTGCTCACCGAGTTTCCCGACTGTGCCCAGGCCTTGTCCAAGTACCGAATCAACCCTGGCAATGTGGGCAAGGGCGACAAGCGCGACAAGCAGTTCGGCCAGATGATCGAGGCTGCCATGCGCTGGAACAAGGCCGTGCGCATCGGCGTCAACTGGGGCAGCCTCGACCAGGAACTCCTGGCTGAGCTGATGGATGCCAATAGCCGCCGCAGCACTCCCTGGGAGGCGCGTCAGGTCATGTACGAGGCCCTCATCACGTCGGCCATTGAGTCTGCGCGCCGTGCAGAAGCCATGGGCTTGGATGGCAACCAGATCATCCTGTCCTGCAAGGTCAGTGGAGTGCAGGATTTGATCTCCGTGTACCGCGAACTGGCACGCCGCTGTGACTACGCTTTGCACCTGGGGTTGACGGAGGCAGGCATGGGTACGAAGGGAACGGTCGCCTCGGCAGCCGCCTTGTCCGTGCTGCTCCAAGAGGGTATTGGCGACACGATTCGTGTGTCGCTGACGCCCCAGCCTGGCGAGGCTCGAACCCAGGAGGTGGTCGTGGCATCCGAAATCTTGCAGGCGTTGGGCATGCGGGTTTTTGTGCCCAGCGTCACTGCGTGCCCTGGGTGCGGCCGCACGACCAGTACCACCTTTCAAGATTTGGCCAAGCAGATCGATGATTTCTTGCGCGCGCAAATGCCAGTATGGCGTGTGCGTTATCCGGGCGTTGAGACGTTGCGGGTCGCAGTCATGGGCTGCATCGTCAATGGCCCCGGCGAAAGCAAGCATGCGGACATTGGAATCAGTCTGCCGGGTACGGGTGAGGCCCCCGCTGCCCCGGTCTTCATCGACGGGGAAAAAGCAATGACCCTGCGTGGTGATGACATCGCCAATGAATTCCATCGCATCGTCGAGCAGTACATCGAAAAGCGTTTTGGCGCCAAGGTACCTGCTTGACCGATAGCGCTGCCGTGGCCTGCCCTGAGGCGAAATTCAGGGAGGTGGTCGGTGCAGCTTTTGTCAATTTCTGCCAGACATAGAAAAGAAGCGCTGTGAGCAACGAAAAAAGCACTGCCTCGTCCAAGCCAGAAAAACTGGTCGCGGTGAAGGGCATGAACGACATCCTGCCTCCGGAATCTGCCCGCTGGGAGTGGCTGGAGGCCAAGGTCCGCGATCTGATGTCGCGTTACGCCTACCGCAATATCCGTACTCCTATTGTGGAGCCCACGCCGTTGTTTGTGCGCGGGTTGGGTGAGGTCACCGATATTGTCGAAAAGGAGATGTACTCTTTCGAGGATCGCTTGAATGGTGAACAGCTGACGCTTCGTCCCGAGGCGACAGCGGGCGTTGTGCGCGCGGTGGCTGAGCACTCGATGCTGTACGAAGGTGGAAAGCGGCTCTACTACATGGGCCCCATGTTCCGCCACGAGCGCCCCCAGCGCGGGCGCTATCGACAGTTTCACCAGATTGGCGCGGAGGCCTTGGGTTTTCCGGGCGCTGAGGTGGATGCCGAGCTGATCCTTCTGGCCGCCGCTCTTTGGCGTGATCTGGGTCTGCAAAACGTGCGCCTCGAACTCAACAGTCTGGGTCAGCCAGACGAGCGCAAGGCGCACCGGACGGCGCTGATTGCGTATTTGGAACGGCACGCCGACTTTCTTGATGAGGAGGCGCGTCGGCGTCTCCATAGCAACCCTTTGCGTATCCTCGACACCAAGAATCCGGCGATGCAGTCGATGGTTGAAGCTGCGCCTCGGTTGATCGATTTTCTGGGGCCGCAGTCTCTGGGCCACTTCGAAGCGGTCAAGGCCATTCTGGATGCGAACGGAGTAGCGTGGACCGTGAATCCCCGTTTGGTCCGCGGTATGGACTACTACAACCTCACTGTCTTCGAGTTTGTGACGGATCAGTTGGGCTCGCAGGGCACCATCTGCGGTGGTGGCCGCTACGACTACCTGATCGAACAGATCGGCGGCAAGGCTGCACCCGCAGTGGGTTGGGCATTGGGGGTGGAGCGCGTATTGGAGTTGCTCAAGGAGCAGCAAAGCGCGCCCCCCTCGTTGGCTCCTGACGTCTATGCCATTGTTCCCTCCACTGCGGTTTTACCTCGGGCCGTGGCCACCATCGAGCAATTGCGCCAGCACGGTGTTTGCGTCCAGATGCATGCTGCCCCCTCGCTGGAGGGCATGGGCAGCATGAAGTCGCAGTTCAAGAAGGCTGATGCCAGTGGTGCCCCGTACGCGCTGGTATTTGGCGATGATGAGCTGTCCCGTGGCATGGTGACTGTCAAAGCTTTGCGTGACGGAGCGGGGGCTCAAACCGAGCGTCCTCTGGACTCGGTCGCCCAATGGTCTGCCACCCTACAATCCACCCGCTAAACCAATCACATTCCATGGCAAATCATCTCGACCTTGAAGAACAAGAGCAGCTAGACCAGCTCAAGCATTTTTGGAACACCTGGGGCACACTGATCAGCTCGGTGATCATCGTCGTGGCGGGAGCGGCCGCTGCATGGAACGGTTACCAGTACTGGCAAACCCGTCAGGCCGCACAGGCGGCTGCGTTGTTCGATGCAGTGGATGTGGCTGCGCGATCTGCAGACAACGCCCGCATGGAACAAGCTTTTGCCGATTTGAAATCCAAATATGCCGGGACCGTTCAAGCGGGGCAGGCGGGCTTGACCCTTGCCAAGGCCATGCAAGGCGCTGGCAATGCCAATGGCGCCAAAGAGGCGCTTGCCTGGGTGGCAGAGCAATCATCAGACGAGGGGCTGAAGGCCTTGGCCAAGTTGCGATTGGCTGGCGTGCTGATGGACCAAAAGAATTACGACGAAGCGCTCAAGCAACTGTCCGGCAGCTTTGCGCCAGAGTTTTCCTCTGTTGTCGCTGATCGCAAAGGTGATGTCCTGGTGCTTCAGGAAAAGCGCCAAGACGCGATTACCGAGTACACCAAGGCCTATAAGGGCTTTGAAGACAGTGTCGAATATCGCCGTCTGGTGGAAATCAAGCTGAATGCGCTGGGTGTCTCACTGCAAGGGGTGGCCGTGGCCGCTGCCGCCACCGCAACATCCGCGGAGTCCAAGTAAACATGACATTGCCTCTCAACACTCGGTCTGGACGCCAATTTCTCGCACGTGGTCTGGTGCTGGCGGTCGCGGCTGCCTCGCTGGCTGGTTGTTCATTGTGGAGTGCTGACAAGTCCAAGCCGGTACCCGCCGACCTCGGAGCCAATGTGGCTGTGCTGGGTGTGCGACAAGCCTGGACTGCGCGCGTCGGCAGTGTTGTGGGGCTGCCCCTGGAGTCGCACGTTGCAGGGAGCGTCGTGACCGTTGCCTCGGCCGATGGAACTGTGGCTGCCCTGGATGCGCGCACGGGCGGAGACATCTGGCGGGCATCTCTTGCCGAGCCTCTGTCGGCAGCTGTGGGCAGTGATGGGAAGTACGCTGCGGTGGTGTCGCGCAACAATGCGCTGATCTTGATTGATGGGGGCCGAGAGCGTTGGCGTGAGGCACTTGCGGCCCCAGTGTTCACGCCACCCCTCGTTGCAGGGGGGCGTGTATTTGTATTGTCAGCGGACCGCTCGGTGTCTGCCTTTGACTCGTCAACAGGTCGTCGCCTCTGGGCACAGCAACGCCCCGGGGAGCCCTTGATATTGCGCCAGGCCGGTGTCTTGCTTGCAGTGGGCGATACCCTGGTGGTTGGTTTGTCGGGCCGTTTGGTCGGTTTGAATCCTGATAATGGCAGTGTGCGTTGGGAAGCTCCCATTGCCAGCGCGCGGGGCACGAATGACGTGGAGCGCCTCGTGGAGTTGGTGGGCCGCACCAGCCGGGCAGGAGAAACGGTGTGTGCGAGATCCTTTCAGGCCGCAGTCGGGTGTGTGAATACCGCCAGGGGGCAGACAGTCTGGACGCAACCCGCCAGCGGAGCGGATGGTGTTCACGGCGATGCCGAAGCTATTTTTGGTGCGGAAAGCAACGGAACTCTTGTTGCGTGGCGTCGTGCCGATGGCTCACGGCTGTGGAGCATCGACAGACTCAAGTACCGCAAACTCACGGCGCCGCTGCTTTTGGGGCGCTCGGTGGTGGTTGGTGACGATGCGGGCCTAGTGCATTTGCTGTCTCGTACCGATGGCTCACCCCTGAACCGCCTGGCGACAGATGGGTCTGCTATTGCAGCTGCCCCGGTGGTGGCCGCCGATACGCTGGTGGTTGTTACCCGCAATGGCGGCATTTACGGATTCCGTCCAGATTGATCGGTCTTATTCAATGAAGCCAGTAATCGCCCTCGTGGGGCGTCCGAATGTCGGCAAGTCCACGCTCTTCAATCGCCTGACCAAGTCACGGGACGCCATCGTTGCCGATTTTGCAGGACTCACGCGTGACCGACATTACGGTAACGGCAAGCAAGGAAAGCACGAGTACATCGTCATCGATACGGGTGGCTTTGAGCCTGATGCCTCCAGTGGCATCTACCGTGAGATGGCCAAGCAAACCCAGCAGGCGGTTGCTGAGGCGGATGTGGTGATTTTTGTGGTGGATGCGCGTGCGGGAGTCTCTGCGCAAGACCATGACATCGCCAATTATTTGCGCCGTTTGGGAAAGCCCTGCGTGCTGGTCGCCAACAAGGCGGAGGGCATGCTCCAGGGCGCTCAGCTCGCTGAGTTCTATGAACTGGGACTGGGTGAGGTTTATCCTGTTTCCGCAGCGCACGGTCAGGGTATTCGCAGCTTGGTAGATATTGCTCTGGAGCCTCTGAATTTGCCCGAGCCTGACGACTTGGACGCACAACTGGACAAGGGCGTCATCAAGCTTGCCGTGGCGGGGCGGCCCAACGTAGGCAAATCCACCCTGATCAACACGTGGCTTGGCGAGGAGCGGCTGGTGGCATTCGACATGCCTGGCACTACCCGTGATGCCATCACCGTGCCTTTTGAGCGCAATGGTCAGCGGTTTGAACTGGTGGACACGGCGGGTTTGCGTCGCAAGGGCAAGGTTTTCGAGGCCATTGAAAAATTTTCGGTGGTGAAAACGCTCCAGGCTATCGAATCTGCCAATGTGGTGCTGCTATTGCTCGATGCCACCCAGGGTGTGACGGACCAGGATGCGCATATCGCTGGCTATATCTTGGAGAGCGGGCGTGCGGTGGTTTTAGCGGTGAACAAGTGGGATGCCGTCGATGACTACCAGCGCCAGCTTCTGGAGCGCTCTATCGAGACACGGCTTGCATTTCTGAAGTTTGCCTCTTTGCATTTCATTTCCGCGAAAAAGCGCCAGGGGCTTGGTCCATTGTGGACATCCATTGCACAGGCCCACCGGGCGGCTACATGCAAGATGTCCACACCAGTTCTCACGCGTCTGCTGCTGGAAGCTGTTCAGTTTCAAAGCCCCAAGAGGGCGGGCATGTTCCGTCCCAAAATGCGGTATGCGCACCAGGGTGGCATGAATCCGCCCGTGATCGTGATCCATGGCAATTCGCTGGAGCATGTGACCGATGCCTACAAGCGATTTCTGGAGGGGCGTTTCCGCAAGGAGTTCGATCTGGTGGGAACTCCTTTGCGCATAGAGATGAAGACCTCTCACAATCCGTTTGCGGACAAAGACGAAGCCTGAAGATAAAGGCTGTTAAGCCAGGGGGGCATGCATGCTGAGGCTGGTGTGCAGCCTCGGCTGTGGTAAGGTGCTGGTTTACAACAACACTTGAACACGGAGAATATCGTGAGCAACAAAGGCCAGCTTTTGCAAGACCCCTTCCTCAACGCATTGCGTCGGGAGCATGTTCCGGTGTCCATTTATTTGGTCAACGGGATCAAGCTGCAGGGGCAAATCGAATCTTTCGACCAGTATGTGGTGTTGCTGCGCAATACAGTGACACAAATGGTCTACAAGCACGCGATTTCTACGATCGTGCCCGGTCGTGCAGTCAATTTCTCCACGTCAGAAACCCCCGATGCGGACAGCGGCAACCTTTGAGTTGTTGCCTGGGGGCGAATCTCGCTGTCGGAGCGAGGCGAATAGGAAAGAGGGTGGGTGGCTTTGAGTTCGGCTGTGTCATCCTCGGCCACTAGCACCCCGGTACTGCTGGTAGGTGTCGATTTTGGTCTTCCTCATTTCGATGCAGAACTCGAAGAGCTGGGGCTACTTGCCCAGACGGCTGGTATGCAGCCCGTCGCCCGGATCACCTGCAAGCGCAAGGCGCCAGATGCGGCACTGTTCATTGGCAGCGGCAAGGCGGATGAGATTCGCACGTTAGCCCAGATGCATGGTGCGGTGGAGATATTGTTCGATCAATCGCTCAGTCCCGCTCAGCAGCGCAACCTGGAGCGCCACATTGAACTCCCGGTCAATGACCGTACCTTGCTGATTCTGGAAATCTTTGCGCAGCGTGCGCGCAGCCACGAAGGCAAGCTTCAGGTTGAACTTGCCAAGCTGCAGTATGTGAGTACCCGGCTGGTGCGACGTTGGTCTCACTTGGAACGCCAAACGGGCGGCATTGGTGCCCGTGGCGGTCCTGGCGAAAAGCAGATCGAACTGGATCGACGCATGATTGGCGACGCGATCAAGCGCACAAGAGAGCGCCTGGTCAAGGTCAAACGTCAGCGGTCCACCCAGCGGCGCCAGCGCGAGAGACGCGATACGTTCAATATTTCACTCGTTGGATACACCAACGCCGGTAAGTCAACGCTTTTCAATGCTTTGGTGAAAGCGCGGGCATATGCCGCTGATCAGCTCTTTGCGACGCTGGATACCACGACACGCCAGTTGTATTTGGCAGATGCGGCGCGGTCAGTATCTCTGTCCGATACGGTGGGTTTCATCCGTGATCTGCCACACGGACTGGTGGATGCGTTCCAGGCCACGCTGCAAGAGGCGGTGGATGCTGATCTCCTGCTCCACGTTGTGGATGCTTCCAACCCCGATTTCCCAGAGCAGATGGAGCAGGTGGAGCGGGTTTTGCAGGAGATTGGCGCATCGGACATTCCACAGATACTGGTGTTCAACAAGCTTGATGCGTTATCAGAAGAACGGCGCCCAGCCGTGCTCGTGGATCAATACGAAGTGGGAGGACAGCTACTCTCCCGCTTGTTTGTAAGTGCTCGTTCGGGTGAAGGTCTTGATGAGTTGCGTCGTGCTCTAGCTGCCAGGCTGCTGGCCGGGCATTCGGATATGACCCCAGCAGACGCCCTTGAATTGCCGGATGCGCTGCCTTGATTGGGCACAATGCAAGATCGAATGATGCCATCAGAGAACCAGAGATTTTCCGCATGAATTTTCATACTCGCACCCTACGCTGGGCTTCACTGCCAGACCGTATTCGGGGCATGTTCAATCTGAACGATCCACGCTGGGGTCGCGGGGATGATAAGGCTGAGGACGGTAGCGCGCGCCCCGAAGATCGACCCTCAACCCCCCCTGGAGGGCAGAGAGGTGGGGATCAGCGGCCCAGCAATGGCCAGCAGCCGCCTGACCTTGATGAGCTGTGGCGCGACCTCAATCGCAAGCTTGGGAGCATGTTTGGTATCAAGAATGGTTCTGGCCGTGGCCCTGGAGGAGGGGCAGGCGGCGGTTTTCAGCCAGATATGAAAAGCGCGGGTGTCGGTGTTGGCTTGATCGCTGGCATTGCATTCGTGATCTGGATGGGTACCGGATTCTTCATTGTGCAAGAAGGACAGCAGGCCGTCATAACGCAATTCGGTAAGTACAAAAGCACTGTGGGCGCGGGTTTCAACTGGCGCTTGCCCTACCCGATCGAGCGCCATGAGCTCGTTTTCGTGACTCAGATTCGTTCTGCCGACGTGGGGCGTGATACGGTCATCAAGAGTACGGGCTTGAGAGAGTCGGCCATGCTGACCGAAGATGAAAACATCGTAGAGATCAAGTTCGCCGTTCAGTATCGCTTGAGCGATGCCAGGGCATGGCTGTTTGAAAGCAAGAACCCCTCGGACGCGGTGGTGCAAGCTGCTGAAACCGCAGTGCGCGAGGTGGTTGGCAAGATGCGCATGGACACGGCGCTGGCGGAGGAGCGTGATCAGATAGCGCCCCGCGTTCGCGCACTCATGCAAACTATTTTGGACCGTTACAAGGTCGGCGTCGAAGTTGTCGGCATCAACTTGCAGCAGGGTGGCGTGCGCCCCCCGGAGCAGGTGCAGTCCTCCTTTGATGATGTGCTCAAGGCGGGGCAAGAGCGTGAGCGCGCGAAGAACGAAGCCCAGGCTTATGCGAACGACGTGATTCCGCGTGCTGTGGGCTCGGCCTCCCGTCTGAACGAAGAGGCGGCTGCGTACAAGGCAAAGATCGTTGCGCAGGCGCAGGGTGATGCGCAGCGTTTTGGATTCATTCTGGCGGAATATCAAAAGGCTCCGCAGGTGACCCGCGATCGCATGTATTTGGACACCATGCAGCAGATTTACGGCAGCGTGACCAAGGTGCTGGTGGAGTCGCGCCAAGGTTCCAATTTGCTGTACCTGCCGCTCGACAAAATCATGCAGGGCGTTGCGAGCGGTTCTGGAGCGCTGGATGCGCCTGCAACGAGCAGTCCGGCTTCAGCGACTCCTCCTGTGGCCCCTGCCCCCACATTTTCGAATGACCCTCGGGCGCGCGACACTGGTCGTACCCGTGAACGTGAATCCCGTTAGGAGCAGTTCGTGAACAGAGTCGGTTTTATTGCGTCCACCCTCTTGGTGGTGCTTGCGCTCATGAGCTCCATGCTTTTTGTCGTAGACCAGCGGCAGTTCGGAGTGCTGTATGCCCTGGGACAAATCAAAGAGGTCATCACTGAGCCTGGCCTCAATTTCAAGCTTCCTCCGCCATTCCAGAACGTCACCTACATCGACAAGCGTTTGTTGACCTTGGACAGCACGGATGCTGAGCCCATGTTGACTGCGGAAAAGCAGCGCGTCGTGATTGATTGGTATGTGCGCTGGCGTATTTCCGAACCCACCGAGTACATTCGTAACGTGGGGCTGGACGAGACGGCTGGAGCCATGCAGCTCAATCGGGTGGTTCGCAATGCTTTCCAGGAAGAAATCAATAAGCGCACGGTGAAAGAGCTGCTCTCTCTGAAGCGGGAGGCGCTGATGGCTGATGTCAAGCGCGAAGTATTGGAGACAGTTCGCGGTTCCAAGCCCTGGGGGGTTGACGTGGTGGATGTCCGCATTACCCGTGTGGACTATGTGGAAGCTATCACCGAGTCCGTGTACCGGCGCATGGAAGCCGAGCGCAAACGCGTGGCTAACGAATTGCGCTCCACCGGTGCGGCCGAAGGCGAAAAAATTCGTGCAGATGCGGATCGTCAGCGTGAGATCGCGATTGCCAACGCCTATCGGGACGCTCAGAAGCTCAAGGGCGAAGGTGATGCGGAAGCGGCTCGTATCTATGCTGAAGCCTTTGGCAAGGATCCGCAATTTGCTCAGTTCTATCGCAGCTTGGAAGCTTACAAAGCCAGCTTCAACAAGAAGAGCGATGTGATGGTGGTAGACCCCTCGTCTTCTGATTTCTTCAAGGTCTTTCGTGGCCCGGTTGCCGCGTCGGTACCTGCAACACCTCGCAAGTAGATAGTGCCGGAGGCGAGGGGGAATGATGTGGGACAGTCTCTGGACGGCTTTTGCCTTAGTGCTGGTGATTGAAGGTTTTCTGCCTTTCCTTTCCCCTCAAATCTGGAAACGCGTGATTGGGCAGATTGCGCAATTGCAGGATGGTCAGATACGCTTCTTCGCATTGCTAGCTCTTGTAACGGGCGTTCTGATGCTTTGCTTCTGACGGCTGTCACACGTCCCGACCAGGAGATTCCTTGGGGAGTCTCGCCCGGTCCCGGTAGAATCACGGTTTTAACAGCCTCCCCTTTTCTCCATGTCTGCTTGGGTCCTTCCGGATCACATTGCCGATGTCTTGCCGTCCGAAGCGCGGCACATCGAAGAATTGCGTCGCGGGCTGCTTGATACAGCCCGTTGTTACGGTTATGAGCTGGTGATGCCACCGCTGCTGGAGCATCTGGAATCTCTCCTCACCGGCACCGGTGAAGCGCTGGATCTGCAGACCTTCAAGCTGGTAGATCAGCTTTCCGGTCGATCCATGGGACTGCGGGCTGATACCACTCCGCAAGTCGCTCGCATTGATGCGCATCTGCTCAATCGCAAAGGTGTGACACGTCTTTGCTACTGTGGCCCGGTGTTGCACACACGCCCTGATCGCCCGCACGCTACCCGCGAGCCGCTTCAGTTTGGAGCTGAAATCTATGGGCATACTGGGGTAGAAGCTGATCTGGAAGCGTTGCAGTTAGCCAGGGAGTGTCTGCGGGTCGCCAATGTCCGCGACACCACCATTGATCTGGCGGACGTTCGCATCGTTCGCAATCTGCTCGCTGGCGTGAGTGTAAGTCCGCAACTGTTGCGCAGCATTCATTCCGCTTTGGCCGCCAAGGATTCGGGTGAGCTGTCTTCTCTGACGCAGGGTTTCCCTGAGGAGTCCCGACAGGGCCTTCTTGCCCTGGTGCAGTTGTATGGGGATTCTTCTGTTTTGGCAGAGGCAGAAAAGGCGCTCAAGCGCATATCAGGCATGCCTGAGGTGCTATCAAATTTGAAATGGTTGGCTTCGCGCCTCGAGGGGGCTTCTGTCACTTTCGATTTAGCCGATCTTCGTGGCTATGCCTACTACAGCGGCGCGCGTTTCGCGATCTACGCGACGGGTGCCAGCGATGCCCTGGTGCGTGGAGGACGGTACGACGAGGTGGGGGCGGTATTTGGTCGAAATCGCCCTGCAGCGGGATTCAGTTTGGATATTAAACAGGTGGTTGGCGTGGTGCCGCCACGTGCGCTGAAGGCGGCGATCCGTGCGCCTTGGGGTGAGGCTGCGGATGTGAATGCGGCGATCACGGAACTCCGGTCCGCCGGCGAGACGGTGGTGTGTGTGTTGCCTGGGCACGAGAGTGAGGTGGACGAGTTCCACTGTGATCGTGAACTGGTTCAGGTTGCGGGCCGTTGGGTCGTGCAGGCTGTTTGAGCAATTGTCATTTGAATTGGGTTTGAGATGAAAGCAACCAAAGGTCGCAACGTGGTGGTGGTCGGTACCCAGTGGGGCGACGAAGGCAAAGGCAAGTTGGTCGATTGGCTGACGGAAAGCGCTCAAGGTGTTGTGCGCTTTCAAGGGGGGCACAACGCTGGTCACACACTGGTGATCAATGGTGTGAAGACGGCACTGCATTTGATTCCGAGCGGCATCATGCGTCCGGGGGTCAAGTGCTACATCGGCAATGGCGTGGTTCTCTCTGCAGCCAAGTTGTTCGAAGAAATCGAGGGCTTGGAAAAAGCAGGCGTCGAGGTCCGCTCGCGTCTGCGTATCAGTGAGGCTTGCCCGCTGATCCTCCCTTTTCACGCTGCAATCGATGTCGCGCGCGAGGCCGCCCGGGAGCAGGGGGGCGCAGAGAAGATCGGTACTACGGGTCGTGGCATTGGCCCGGCTTATGAAGACAAGATCGCCCGCCGTGCCTTGCGCGTGCAGGACTTAAAGTATCCCGAGCGTTTTGCCGCCAAGCTGCGTGAATTGCTGGATCTGCACAACCATGTGCTCACCACGTATCTGGGTTCTGCAAAGTTCGTTTTCGGCGACGCGCTGAAGCCCTACATCCAAGATGGCAAAGTGCAGTTCGATGTGGTTTACGCCGAAGCCATGCGCCATGCAGAGTTGCTCAAGCCCATGATGGCGGATGTGTCGCGCGAACTGAATGAAGCCAATAGCGTGGGCGCGAATCTTCTTTTCGAGGGCGCGCAAGGGACCCTGCTTGATGTGGACCACGGCACATATCCCTATGTCACTTCCAGTAACTGTGTGGCTGGGAACGCTGCAGCGGGGTCTGGCGTGGGCCCGGGCATGCTTCATTACATTCTCGGTATCACCAAGGCATATTGCACTCGTGTTGGCGGCGGGCCTTTCCCCACGGAACTGGATTGGGAAGTCCCTGGCACCCCTGGTTATCACATGAGCACTGTGGGTGCCGAGAAGGGGGTGACGACAGGGCGTAGCCGGCGTTGTGGTTGGTTTGATGCGGCTCTGTTGAAGCGCAGTGCCCAAGTCAATGGCCTGACGGGCCTTTGTATTACTAAGCTGGATGTGCTGGACGGACTGAGCGAGTTGCTGTTGTGCACTGGCTACGAGCTCGATGGCCAGCACATTGATTTGCTACCTATGGGTGCAGAGGACATTGCGCGATGCACGCCGATCTATGAAACATTGCCTGGGTGGACCGATTCCACAGTTGGGGTGACTGAATACGACAAGCTGCCAGAAAGCGCGCGTCGCTATCTTGAGCGGATCGAGCAGGTGACAGGCGTGCCGATCGATATGATCTCAACCAGTCCTGATCGCGACCACACGATCATGATGCGCCACCCTTATGTGGCCGTCTGATCTACAGCCTTGTTCTGCCGCTACCCACTAAGCGCCCACCATTCAGGAGTCATCCCACATGTTGACCGAAGACGGAAAACATCTCTACGTCAGCTATGACGAATACCACAGCCTCATCGAAAAACTGGCACTCAAGGTGCACCAGTCGGGCTGGGAATTCGACACAATCCTCTGCCTTGCGCGCGGTGGATTGCGACCAGGTGACATCCTCAGTCGTATCTTTGACAAGCCGCTGGCCATCATGTCGACCAGCTCCTACCGGGCTGAGGCAGGTACGGTGCAAGGGCATCTTGATATCGCACGCTTTATCACCACACCAAAGGGTGAAATTGCCGGAAAAGTACTCTTGGTCGATGATCTGGCCGACTCCGGGCACACCTTGCATGCGGTGATCAACATGCTCAAGACCAACTACGCGCCCATCACCGAATTGCGCAGTGCCGTGATCTGGACGAAGGGGCTGTCGACGTTTTCTCCGGACTACTCGGTGGAGTTTTTGCCGAGCAATCCTTGGATCCACCAGCCTTTCGAGGGCTATGACAGCTTGAGTCCTGAAAAGCTTTTGGAAAAGTGGCGCGTTTGATTTTCTTTGCATCCGCCTAAACCGTGCTATAGTCGAGGGCTTCGCTACTGAGACTTGAGCGCAAAAGTGTTCAGGTGCTATGGGTGGTTTGTGGTGGTGCTTCGGTGCTGCTGCGG